>NZ_JBKQOT010000148.1:0-3460 GCF_052145395.1 Roseiarcus sp. | reverse complement strand
CTCCGAATCCGGGTTAACAAAAGCGCGGCGGTCAGCGTGGAATGGCTTCTGGTAGTTGCATCGCGCGCCCAAGAGACTCGCTGCACGTGCAATTCAGCGGTCTGCATGCTTCATCTGCGGCGTACCTTCGGAGTTCGTCGCCGCCAAAAGAAGGTCGAGCGGCGACTTTCTTAATCGTCGTTAACCCGAGTTCGGAGCCCTGGGCATGATGCTCGATGCTTGCCCGGACATTGCCGACTACGCCAAGGGCGGGGTCTCCCACTGGCGCGATCTCCTCGCGGCGGCGGGCGTCGCGCGCAAGGCCCTCGGCGTCAGCCCGAGCGCTTGGGAAGGAGCGCAGGCTGTCTTGGGTGAAAAATCCGCCGCGATCGTCGTCGCCGCGATCCTTCAGCGGGGCGCGGCGATCAGCAGCGCCGGCGGTTACCTTCGCGAGTTCACGCGCAAGGCGCAAGCCAACGAGTTCTCGATCGGCCCCATGCTCATGGCGCTGATCGGCGCTCGCAATCGCGAAAAGAAATGCGCGTGAGGGCAAGGGGTTCAGGACAATGAACGGACCAGGCTCGCGTCGGCGGATGCGCCGACGAGAACGATCAAGGGTTTCGGGAGGCCTGACGCTTACGGCGCGCGCAATGGAATGATGCGAGCGCTGAAGGTCACGGCCGGTCGGCCATCCCGAGCACGACCAGGTTTTCGGTGTGCGCGGCGGTTGAGAGTTTGTTGTCGAGAGTCGCCAATGGCAATTGTTCCTGTATCGCAACCGCGAGATAGCTCGCGTCATACCCGGAGAGACCGTGGCGATGAGCCAGCGCGATGACCTGCCAATCGTTGCCTGAGCCGGCGTCAACAATCGGAAGCGATCGGAGCTGCGCCATTGACAGCGCTGCTTCCCCAGGTTTCAGCCGCCCGCGTTTTTCCGCCATGACGAAGAGGCTCCGGACCTCGAACCAGAACAACGAGGGCGCGCGAGCGGGGCTTCCCTGGAGCCCGGCCATGACTTGGTCCGCGGCGTCATTGTGCTCGTCGGGAAGGAACCAGGCTGCCGCTACGGAGGCATCGACGACGATCTCCATGTCAAAGGCGCCTACCTTCGTCGCGCCAAGCGAGGATCTCGTCGACAGTCGTCTTGGGGCGACCGGCCCGCGCCGCCTTGATTTCCTTTATCGTCGCCGCGACGTCCATATCGTGGGGGATGCGCGTCAGGCGCGCGACCGGCTGCTGACCACGCGAGATAATGACGTCCTCGCCACCTTCGACTTTGGCGATAAGGTCCGACAGGCGGGCTTTGGCCTCGCCGATATTGACGGTGAGCGACAAGGTTCGGGTCTCCAGAAGTTTCGACGTTGACGGCGCGCGAGAGAATCCGTTGGGTTCGGGCGCAGGTCAAGCATGGGTTCGAACTCCGCCGCCTTTTGCGGGTCGAGCGACGCCTGCAGGTCGGACGCGACCGCGGCGAGGCGCTCGGGGCGGAAGGGATCGCCGCGGTCGGCGAGCGCGCGAAACGCGCCGTAGACCCGACCCGCCGGCCCGAGCGCTTGGCCGGGCCTGGCGAGGGCGACCGCGGCGCGCAGCGCCGCCTCGTCTTCGCGCCGGTTGAGGAGGCTTTGGACCACCGCGGCGGCGCTTTTGAGGGCGAGGGCAGTGTCAGACCAAACGCTCGCCGCGCCTCTGCACGTGGCAAGCTCAGGCCATGAGCAACCCGTTCCGATATTCCAACAGCTCGCCGGAGGTCATCCGCCTGGTTGTGATGATGTACGTGAAGTACCCGCTATCGCTGCGCAACGTCGAGGATCTCTTGGCCGAGCGCGGGATCGACATCAGCTATGAGACCGTCCGGTATTGGTGGAACCGGTTTGGTCGTCTGTTCGCCGCCGAGATCCGAAAGAAGCGGGTGGTGGCCCACATGCGTGGCTATCCTCAGTGGCGGTGGCATTTGGATGAGGCCTTCGTGAAGGTCAACGGCAAGCTCTGCTATCTATGGCGCGCCGTCGATCACGAAGGCGAGGTCTTGGAAGCGGTGGTCAATGCAAAGCGGGACAAAGCTGCGGCGCTGAAATTACTCAAGCGCATCATGAAGACATACGGCCGACCGCAGAAGATCGTCACGGACGGACTTCGCTCGTATTCTGCGGCGATGAATGAGATCGCCAACGCCGATCACCAGGAGGTCGGTCGTCGCCTCAACAATTGCGCGGAGAATTCGCATCAGCCGTTTCGACGACGAGAGAGCGCCATCAGCGCTTTCAAAGCGTGAAGACGTTGCAGAAATTCAGTTCAGTTCACGCCCAGGTCCACAACCATTTCAATCAGGAGCCCCATCTCGTCACCCGCCAATAGACGGCACCGGGCGGCCCTGAGATCGCTCGGTGCGGTGAGAAGGAACGCTGGCCAGGGAGGCCGACATGCTGTCGCAAGACGTGCGCGCAAGCCTGATTGTCCTCGTCGCCTTGTCGTTCTTGGCGTACTTGTCGCCCTGATCGGATATCCGATGCTGATCCTGATCGCGCTGGCCGCGACATTGGCGGTCTTCGCGCTGATGATCCTGGCTTCGGTCGGCGACATCGGGCAGTTGGCGCGGCGCGGCCCACCTGCGTCGGACCGGCGCGGGGAGACGGGCGGGTAGATCGAACTCGACGTTCGAACTATCAGTGTCAGTCGAGCAAGCGGGGATTGCGGCGCTGGAAGCCGAACGCCTAGGAGCCTGTCCAAATAGTGTCCGGTGTTGCGGCGATTTGGAGGGTATTGGCGGCTCTGGAGGCGGATTTGGCTGGTTTGGGCGGTCTGAAGGGGTTCAGGCGGTTGCGAGCTCGGCGGTAGACAGACTCCGCCCTTGGGCGAGTTTGAGCATGTTGTGGGCGAGGCAGACGAGGCCCCATTCGTGGGCGACCTTGTCGAGCCCGCGCATCAGGAACTGACGGAAGCCGCGGGCCTGCTTGATCTGCCCGAACACCGGCTCGGGCAATTGCTTGCGCAGTCGATAGGGGCTCTCGTGACCGCCGGCCTTGATCTTCTCGCGCATGTCCGCCACGCGTTTGCTTCCGCCTTCGCCGTCGGTCGGATGCTTGGCGCGTCCAGCGGCGATATAGGCGTCGATGGCGCGCTCCTCCATCGCGGCGAGGTTGGCGTCCGAGCAATAGCCGGCGTCGGCCGAGACCTGCTCGGGCTTGCGGCCCATGTTGGCTTCGACTGCATCGACCATCGGCGTCAGTTGACGCTGATCGCTTCCGTTGGCGTCGAGGCCATGGGCGACGATCACCTGCGCCTCGGCGTCCACCGCCGCCTGCGCGTTGTAACCCTGGATGAAGCCGTCCTTGGTTTTCATGATGCGGCTTTCGCGATCGGTGAAGTTCTTCTGCGCTTTGGGGTCAGGCTCTTCGGATGGCGGGGCGGCGGGCTTGCCCGGTTTCTTGCGGCCCTCGGCTTGTCGCCGCTCCTCGGCCTCGGCCTGCGCTTTGGCCTTGGC
>NZ_JBKQOT010000147.1:0-3993 GCF_052145395.1 Roseiarcus sp. | reverse complement strand
TCGCGATGGGCAAGCCATCTTCGAGGACCTTTCACGCGCCGACCCCGGCAACGCGGGCTGGCGGCGCGACCTGTCGGTCTGCTACGACAATATCGGCGACGTGCTGGTCGCTCAGGGCGACCTCGCCGGGGCGCTGAAAGCCTTTCGCGATGGTCTGGCGATCCGCGAAGCGCTGTCGCGCGCCGACCCCGGCAACGCGACCTGTCGGTGTCCTACGAAAAGGTTGGCGACGTGCTGGTCGCCCAGGGCGACCTCGCCGGGGCGCTGAAAGCCTTTCGCGACGGTCTGGAGATTGCCGAGGACCTGTCGCGCGCCGACCCCGGCAACGCGGGCTGGCGGCGCGACCTATCGGTGTCGTTCAACAAGGTCGGCGACGTGCTGGTCGCCCAGGGCGACCTCGCCGCGGCGCTGAAAGCCTTTCGCGACGGTCTGGCGATTGCCGAGGACTTGTCGCGCGCCGACCCCGGCAACGCGGGCTGGCGGCGCGACTTGTCGGTGTCCTACGACAGGGTCGGCGACGTGCTGGTCGCCCAGGGCGACTTCGCCGGCGCGCTCAAAGCCTTTCGCGACGGTCTCAAGATTGCCGAGGACCTGCCGCGCGCCGACCCCGGCAACGCGGGCTGGCGGCGCGATGTCGCCGTGTCGCACGCCAAGATCGCGAACGCCCTGACGACGAGCGGCGACGTTGCCGGCGCCCGTCGGGCGCTGCGCTCCGGCTGCGACATCCTCGCGTCGCTTGTCCAAAGCCATCCGGACTGGGCGGAATGGAAGCGGGACCTCGCCTGGTTTGACGCGCAACTCGCAGCGCTGGACAATCCGGGCGGCGGCTGAAGGCGCGTGTCCAAAATCCTGCGCGGGTCGTGTCGACAAAATCTTCCTGATAATCAGAATCCGTGATAGTCTCTAAATCCTGAGGGTCGGAACGGCTGCGCGCTTTCGTGTAGGAAAACGCGCCACCGAATGAGAAATACGTTGTCAATTTGTACAAATGGAATTCGTGACGCAACTCCCAGGGAGGTCGCCAGATTTCCCCACGACCTCGTCCTGAGGAGCCCTCGAAGCGGGCGTCTCGAAGGACGATCCAGTGGGCGCTGCCGTCGGTGCGCGCCGGAGCGTCCTTCGAGACGCGTCGCCTACGGCGCCGCTCCTCAGGACGAGGCGGGTGGTGGTAGGCAGCTACTTCGTGACACCTTTCCGCGTCTAACCGGTTGAAAACATGAGACGGCTGCCAGAACTGCAAAGGCCGGAGGCCGGGACGCCCAGGCCGGCCCGGTCGGAGGGGGATCAAAACTGCGTGGCCACCCCTTCGCGCCTCGTCCTGGCCCCCAGACTCTTGATCCGGGGGTGTCGAAGGACGTTCCAGAGCGCGCGTATGTTCCCAACCACTGGATCATCTACCCTCGTCCTGAGGAGCGGCGCCGCATGCGGCGCGTCTCGAAGGACGCTCCAGATCGCACTGAAACGTCCTTCGAGACGCCCGCTTCGCGGGCTCCTCAGGACGAGGCCGAAGGAAAAATGGCGCCCTCCTTGGGAGCTCCGACGGATCGGAAAACTCGCCGCAAGCCCTTGGAAAGGCTTAAAACCGGCTCGAAATCGGCAGGCTCAGGCCCCTTCCATCGCCAGCGCCCGTCTGACCGCCGGGCGCTCGGCCATGCGGCGGCGGTGGTCGAACACTTGCGGGAAGGCGGCGGGGTCGACGCCGTCGCCCTCGAGCCAGGACGCGATGGTGAAGAGATAGGGGTCCGCGATCGTGTAGCGTTCACCCATCGCCCACGGCCCGCGAAACATTTTTTGCTCGATGAGCGCGAAACAGGCGCCGACCGTCTCGGGGACCTTTGTCTTCATCGCTTCGATCGCCGCCGGGTCGTCGGCCCAGCGATAGCCGCGCACGCGGTGGGCGTGCGCCACATGAACCGTCGAACAGAGGTAGGTCGCGAAGGCCAAGAGTTCGGCGAAAGCGAACGGGTCGTCGAGCGGCGCAAGCTGAGCGGCCGCGTGCGTCTGGGCGATGAAGGGGAGGATCGCCGGCGTCTCGGTCAGCACGCCGCGGTCCGTCACCAGCGCCGGCACGCGCCCCTTCGGGTTGATCGCGAGGTATTCCGGCTTCGTCTGCTCGGCCGACCCGAAATCCACCAGGCGGCCTTCGTAAGTTGCGCCGGCCTCTTCGAGCGCGATGTGGGAGGCGAGCGCGCAGGTCTTTGGGGCGTGAAAGAGTGTCAGCATGATCGCCGTCGCAGCAGTGGGTGGCGAAGCCGCCGGTTACAGACGCGCGATCATGCCGCGTTTTTCCAGTTCCGCAATCACCCGGTCCGCCAAAGCTTCGGCGTTTTCGTCGCCCGAGCGCAGCACCAGCTCCGGATCTTCCGGCCGCTCGTACGGCTGGTCGACGCCGGTGAAGTTCTTGATCTGGCCGGCGAGCGCCTTCTTGTAGAGGCCCTTCGGATCGCGCGCGATTGCGGTCTCGAGCGGCGTGTCGACGAAGATCTCGATGAACTCGCCTGTCCCCGCCGTCTCGCGCACGAGCCGACGCTCAGCGCGGAAGGGCGAAATGAACGAGCAGAGCACGATCAGGCCGACGTCGGTCATGAGCTTCGCCACCTCGCCCACGCGCCGGATATTCTCGACGCGGTCGGCGGCGGTGAAGCCGAGGTCCTTGTTGAGGCCGTGGCGGACGTTGTCGCCGTCGAGCAGCGCCGTGTGCACGCCCCTCGCGTGCAGCTTCGTCTCGACGAGGTTGGCGATCGTCGACTTGCCCGCGCCCGAGAGGCCCGTGAACCACAGGATCGCAGGCTTCTGATGCTTCAGTCTCGCATGCGCTTCGCGCGTCACCGAGAGGCCGTGGCGATGGACGTTGGTCGCGCGCCTCAGCCCATGGGCGATCAAGCCGGCGCCCGCGGTCTCGTTGGTCAGCCGGTCGATCAAAATGAACGAGCCGGTGTCGCGATTGTCGGCGTATGTGTCGTAAGCGACCGGCGCCGTGGTCGCGAGATTGCAGAACCCGACTTCGTTGAGATCGAGCCGCTTGGCGGCCAGCTTGTCGAAATTGTTGACGTCGAGCCGGTGCTTGAGCTCGGTGATGGACGCGGGGACCGTTCGCGTTCCGACCTTCATCAGGTAGGACCGCCCCGGCAGCATCGGATCGGCGCTCATCCAGATCACGTTGGCGGTGAACTGGTCGGCGACGTCGGGCCGGGTGTCCGGATGCGACAGCACGTCGCCGCGGGCAATGTCGAGCTCATCAGCCAGCGTCAGCGTGACGGCGTCGCCCGCCGTGGCGCTTTCCGCCTCCTCGTCGGCGACGAGAATCCCGGCAACGGTCGTCCGCCGGCCGGAGCCCGCGACCACGATCGGATCGCCCTTGGCGAGCCCGCCGCTCGCGACCGTGCCGGCCACGCCGCGGAAGTCGAGGTGCGGACGATTGATCCATTGCACCGGAAGTCGGAAAGGCGCGGAACGGCGGTCGTCCTCGACCTCGACGCGCTCGAGATATTCCAAGAGATGCGCGCCCTGAAACCAGGGCGTGAGGGGACTGCGCGACGAGACGTTGTCGCCGAAGCGGGCCGAGAGCGGAATCGCGAACAGCGAGCGGAAGCCGAGCGGCTCGGCGAACTTGCGATAGGCGATCACGATGTCCCGGAATGTCTTCTCGTCGTAGCCGACGAGGTCGATCTTGTTCACCGCCAGCACGATGTGCCGGACGCCGAGCAGGGACGCGATGATCGAGTGCCGGTGCGTCTGCGTGAGCAGGCCCTTGCGCGCGTCGACGAGCACGACGGCGAGATCGGCGTTGGAGGCGCCGGTCGCCATGTTGCGGGTGTATTGCTCGTGCCCGGGCGTGTCGGCGACGATGAACGAGCGCGCCGGGGTGGCGAAATAGCGATAGGCGACGTCGATGGTGATGCCCTGCTCGCGCTCCGCCTCGAGCCCGTCGACGAGCAAGGCGAAGTCGATGTCATCTTCGGTCGTGCCGAACTTCTTCGAGTCGCGCTCGAG
>NZ_JBKQOT010000146.1:0-28085 GCF_052145395.1 Roseiarcus sp. | reverse complement strand
GCCCTCGTGGATCGAGCCGGGCGTCTCCGGCGCCACATGGCTCGGAATGCCGCCCGGGAACGAGAACTGGGTGAAGAGCCGCTTCATCCCCTCCTCGTCCTGGGACACGTTGGGATAGACCTCGCTGTAGGTCCCTTCGAGATAGGCGTTGGCGACCAGCGCCGGCCCGCCGTGGCCCGGGCCGGTCACGTAGATCATGTCGAGATCGTACTTCTTGATCAGCCGGTTGAGGTGAACGTAGAGGAAGTTCAGCCCCGGCGTCGTGCCCCAGTGGCCGAGCAGGCGCGGCTTGACGTGCTGCTTCAGCAGCGGCGCCTTGAGCAGCGGATTGTCGAACAGATAGATCTGCCCGACCGACAGATAGTTGGCCGCGCGCCAGTAGGCGTCGATCAGGCCGGCTTCCTTGTCCGACAATACGTTTGCCATTTGCGGCTCCTTGTGATTCGATCCTCCCCGGACAGAAGCTGTCAGTCCGGCCTGCGCATCGACTCGAATTCGCCTTCAAGCCGTTTGAGCTCGGTGCCCGTCTTGTGCCCGTGCTCGATTTCCCACTTCGCGCGAAGCCAGTGGTTGAGGGCGCGCCCTTCGGGCCGGCCCTCCTGCTCCCAGATCTCGTAGGCGCGGTCGCGGATGGGGTGCTTCTTGTCGTCGATGTTTTCGGACGTCTCCTTGGCGGCTGTCTCGGCGCCGTTTGTCTCACCGGTCATGAATCTCATTTCCTTCCGGAGAACGCCTCGGGTCGGCCCCGCTGAGCATCCGGCGGCAATGTGACACTGGCGTAACGGCCGCGGCGCCGGTCACTCGAGGCCGGCTTCCCGTTCGAGCTCCCGCCGGGCCCGCATCCAGTGGTCGACCTCGCGTCCCTCCGGCATGCCCTCGGCGAGCCAGATCTGGTGCGCGCGCTCGCTCACCTCTTCCTCGGTCGGCGCCCGTTTCGTCACGTCGTCCGCCCCGTGCGTTGATGTTTTTCCGGCCTTCGCGCGCTTCGCCATGAATAGTCCTCCCAACCGTCTGTCGCAGGCCGTTCCCTGTCGCGACTGTGCCGGATCAACTGCGATTGAGCAACGTCCAAACCCGTCGCGCGGACAGAGGCCCCGCCAAAACCGCCGGCAGCGCCAAGAAAGGCCGTCGCCTTGAGCGCCGCCGCGGCTTCGCCAACCCGTTGACAGATGCTCCTTAGCCCTTTGTCGGCTGCTTCTTTCGCCCTTCGGCCCTGCGAAAGACGGCGATTACGCTTGCGCCTGTGCAAAAGTTCGTTCAACTAAAGTCGACCCCGGCGACGAACCCGGGGGCAGGATGGGAGAACGCCATGGCGGAGGAGGTGGAGGCGCGCACGCTCAGTCGGGTCGCGTGGCGATTCATACCGTTTTTGATCCTTTGCTATTTCGTCGCCTATCTCGACCGGGTGAACGTCGGCTTCGCCAAACTGACCATGGATACCGACCTCGGCCTGTCCGACACGGCCTTCGGTTTCGGCGCGGGCGTCTTCTTTCTCGCCTATTTCCTGTTCGAGGTGCCCTCCAACATCATCATGGACAAGGTCGGCGCGCGGCGCTGGATCGCGCGCATCATGCTGAGCTGGGGAATCGTCTCGGGCTCGATGGCCTTCATCCCCGAGATTGCGTCGGCGATCGGCCTCAGCGCCGAGCACACCTTCTATCTTCTGCGCGTGCTACTCGGCTTCGCCGAGGCCGGCTTCTTCCCCGGCATCATCTTTTTCCTGACCCTGTGGTTCCCGGCGTCGCACCGGGCGCGCATCGTCGGCTATTTCATGGCGGCGATCCCGCTGTCGTCAGCGATCGGCTCGCCGGTCTCCGCCGCCCTTCTCGGGCTCGACGGCGCCTGGGGCTTCCGCGGCTGGCGGTGGCTGTTCATCGTCGAGGCCTTTCCCTCGATCGTCCTCGGCTTCGTGACGTTCTTCTACCTGACCGACCGTCCGGCCGACGCGACCTGGCTCGATCCGCAGGCGCGGGCGTGGCTGCAGCGGCGGCTGGCGCTCGAGGACCGGCGGCGCGAGCACGTCTCGCCGAGCAGCGCGCTGGCGAGCCTCGCGGACCATCGCGTTCTGGCATTGTCGCTCGTCTACTTCGGCGCCGTCGCCTGCAATTACGGCATCAGCTTCTGGCTGCCCACGATCATCAAGGGTTTCGGCCTGTCAATCGCGATGACCGGCTGGGTCAACGCCGTCCCCTACGTCGTCGGCTTTTTCGGCATGATCTGGTGGGGCCTGCGCTCCGACCGGGAGGGCGAGCGGACGATGCATCTGGCTATCGCGTTGGCACTGGCCGCGATCGGCGTCGGCGGATCGGCCTTTCTCGCCGACCCGACGACCAAGATGATCGCGCTGACCATCGGCGCTTTCGGGGTTTTCGCCTCGCTGCCGATCTTCTGGACCCTGCCGACGGCGTTCCTGGCCGGTTCCGCGGTGGCACCCGGAATCGCGGCGATCAACTCGATCGGCAATCTGTCCGGCTATTTCGGTCCGTTCGTGATCGGCTGGATCAAGGATGCGACGGGCGGCTTCCTCTGGGGCCTCGTCACCATCGCAGCCTGCGCGGTCGTCGCGCTCGCGATCACGCTGGCGCTCGGCCACGACCCGCACCTCGAGCGGGCGCCCGAGGCGGCGGAATAGGTTTTGGAATGGGTGGAACGGCGCAAGACGGACCAAGGACGGACGCCGGCGAAAACGGCGCCGCTCGTCCGAAAAGAGGTAGGGAGGTTATCGATGTCAATGGGATCCATTCATTCTTCCAACTCCGCTCAGGCTGACTACTGGAACGGCGCGGGCGGGCGGCGCTGGGCCGACAATCAGGACCGGCAGGATGCGCTGCTTCAGCCGATCTCCGACCGGCTCATCGCCGCCGCCGACCCCAGGCCCGGCGAATTCGTGATCGACATCGGCTGCGGTAGCGGGGCGACGACCATCGACTTGGCCGTCCGCGTCGCGCCGGAGGGCGAAGCGCTCGGGCTTGACGTATCGGCGCCGCTGCTGCGGCGCGCGCGAGAGCGCGCTCCGGACGACATTCCGGCGCGCTTCGTGCACGCCGACGCGACGGTCTACGAGCTTCCTCCCGGCGAGATCGACCTCATCGCGTCGCGGTTCGGCGTGATGTTCTTCGCCGACCCGACGCAGTCCTTCGCCAATCTCCGGGCCGGCATGAAGCCCCGCGGACGGCTCGCCTTCGCCTGCTGGCGCGCGGCCCGCGATAATCCGTGGCTGATCGTTCCGCTGCGTGCGGCCGCCGGTCACGCGCCTCCCCTGCCCGAGCTCGGCCCGGAGGACCCAGGCCCGTTCGCGTTCGCCGACGAGACGCGCGTTCGCCGCATTTTGGGCGACGCCGGCTTCGTCGAGATCGACCTCATGCGTGAGGATTTCGAGCTCGACGTGGCGCTCGGGCAAGGCGTGGATGCAGCCGTCGAGGCGGCGCTGTCGCTCGGCCCGGCGAGCCGCATGTTGGAGGACCAGCCGGAAGCGACGCGAGAGGCTGCGGCCGTGGACATCCGCGCCGCGCTCGCCGCGCACGCCGTCGGGGACAGCGTCCCGCTCGGCGCGGCGGTGTGGATCGTCACGGCGCGGAATCCTTCGTAAGCAGAGTCCGGCTCGACGATTCGGAAGGGCGGCGTCTCGCCGCCCGGGGAGCGCGGGACGCGCTCCCTCCCTTGTCACGCGAGTGACCCCGCGTGGCTGGCGTCCGCGTCCCGCGCGCGTAAAAATGCGCGCATCGCGAGGGCCGCCTGCTCCGGACGCGAGACGTGTTCGACGCCGACAGGACAGGCGCGGCGCGCGCGGCAGCCGCGACCCATGCAGTCCGCGCCAGCAACGCTTCGCAAATGCGCCACGCAGGCGGCGACGTCGTAGCCGGCCGTGGTGAAGGCGCCGACGGGACAGGCGCTGAGGCAGGGCCGGTCCCGGCAGGACGCGCAGGGACTCGCCTGCGGATCGACCTTCGGCAGGTCCAGCGCTTGGCGAAAACCGAGCGCGCCGCGATAGCTGTGCCACAGGCCGTAGACCGGATGGATCGTGAGCCCGATCGGTGACGGATGGACGGGTTCCGCCCTCCGCGCCCATTGCTGGAAAGGCCAGTACGGCGGCCCGCCGAACGGAAAGAGCGCGACCGCCCCAAAGGCCTGGGCGAGGCCGCCGATCACCCGCCGGCTGAACCGATCGAGCGGATCGTCGGCGCCATCGCGCGCTTCGGGGCTCGAGGCGAAGGCGTCCCAGCCCGAGCGCCCCGCCACGCCGATCAGAACGACCGCGCGGGCGTCCGCGAGCGGCCCGGCGCGCTCCTCCACGCGCAAAGGAAAGGCGCCGCGCGGCGCGAAACCCGCGCGCTCGATGGCGAAAAAAACCGACTCGATTGATTGGGGCCGTTCAGGCATGATGGTTCATAGCTAGACGATCGCGGAGCGCCTGTCGCGTCCGCGCTGCCCATGTGCAACGCCGCCCATGAAATTTCGAGGAGCAAGCCCTTGGACGCCGCTTATCTCGAAACCGCCGATGGCGCCTTTATCGCAAGTCCCCTGACCCGCGGCCCGTGGCATCCCGACCACCAGCACGCAGGCCCTCCGTCGGCGCTGATCTGCCGCGCGATCGAGCGCGAGGCCGCCGGCGACGGGGTCACCCATCTCGGGCGGCTGACGGTCAATCTGTTGCGCCCGGCCCCGCTCGGCGAATGCCGGATCGAGGTGTCGCAAGACTACCTCGGCCGCAACGCCGGCCATTACGCCGGCCGGTTGATCGCCCGCGACAAGGAGATCGCTCGCTTTACCCCCCTGATGCAGCGCGAGGACGACCTCCCCATCCCGGCGGGGACGCCCGGCCACCCGCCGCCGCAGGCGCCGAAGCCGTGGAGTTCGAGTCCGAGCGTCACCATGGCCTTCGAGGGCGCCGGCGCGGATTTCGGCTACGCTGACCTCGTCGAGAACCGGATTGCGGCAGGAAAGGCCTTTAGCGGCCCGTGCGCCGTGTGGTTCCGCCTCAACCATCCGCTGGTGATGGGGGAGGCGCCGAGCCCGTATCAGCGCGTCGCGGTCGCGGCCGATTCCGGCAATGGCGTCAGCGCTTCGCTGGACTTCATGAAGTACGTGTTCGTCAACTGCGACCTGACGATCAACCTCTTCCGCCGCCCGGTCGGCGAATGGATCTGCCTCGAAGCGCGCAGCCTGTTCGGCGGCAACGGCTGCGGCCTCGCGGAATCGGCGCTCTACGACGAAGTCGGCGTCATCGGACAGGCGACGCAGTCGCTGGCGGTGCGGGCAAGATAGCCGCAACTGTCACACCGCGACGAGGCCGAGATGCGCCTCCATCGGCGCGAAATCGCGGTCGTCGTGCAACAGCGCGCAACGGTTCTCGATGCAGAACGTGCCGCCACACGCAACAAAAAAGCGGCCGCGCTCGCGGCCGCCTGTTAAGGGTCAATCAAAGCGCGCGTCACTGCCGACCGGCCGCAGGGCCCAAACGACCCTGCAAAGGCTCAGGCGAACTTCGGATCGAGTTCGCCGCTGGCGTAGCGCTTGGCCATGTCGGCGAGCGAGATGATCTTCTTGATCTTCGGCGCCTGGCCTGCGGTGTTGAATTCCTCGAAGCGAGCCTTGCAGACCTTGACCATCCCGTCCAGCGCCGGCTTCAGGTACTTGCGGGGATCGAACTCCTCCGGGTGCTCCTGGAAGACCCTGCGGATCTGGCCGGTGATCGCCATGCGGTTGTCGGTGTCGATGTTGATCTTGCGCACGCCATGCTTGATTCCGCGCTGAATCTCCTCGATCGGCACGCCGTAGGTCTGGGGCATCTTGCCGCCGAACTTGTTGATAATGTCCTGCAGGTCCTGCGGCACCGACGAGGAGCCGTGCATCACGAGATGGGTGTTCGGCAGCTTCTTGTTGATGTCCTCGATCACGTGCATCGCCAGGATGTCGCCGGTCGGCTTGCGCGAGAACTTGTAGGCGCCGTGCGAGGTGCCCATGGCGATGGCGAGCGCATCCACCTTGGTCTCGCGCACGAACTTGACCGCCTCGTCGGGGTTGGTCAGCAACTGGTCGTGGCTGAGCTTACCCTCGGCGCCGTGGCCGTCCTCCTTGTCCCCCGTTCCGGTCTCGAGCGAGCCGAGCACGCCGAGTTCGCCCTCGACCGACACGCCGCCGAGGTGGGCCATATCGGTCACCTGCTTGGTGACGCCGACGTTATAGGCCCAGTCGGCCGGGGTCTTGCCGTCCGACTTCAGCGAGCCGTCCATCATCACCGAGGTGAATCCCGCCTGCATCGCGGTCACGCAGGTTCCCGGGCCGTTGCCGTGGTCGAGATGCACGCAGATCGGAACCAGCGGATAGATCTCGGTCAGCGCCGCCATCATGTGGCTCAGCATGATGTCGTTGGCGTAGGCGCGGGCGCCGCGCGAAGCCTGGATGATGACCGGGGCTTCGAGCGCGCTCGCCGCCTCGCCGATCGCCAGCGCCTGCTCCATGTTGTTGATATTGAACGCGGGAACGCCGTAGCCGTGCTCGGCGGCGTGATCCAGCAATTGACGAAGAGTTATACGGGCCATGTCTTTATTTTCCAGCCGTGGTTGTTTGGGTTGCTTTGTTTCTTGTGTTGCTTTGTTCGTTCACTACGCGCGAAGCGCCTCGACGCCGGGAAGCGCCTTGCCTTCCATCCATTCCAGGAAAGCGCCGCCGGCGGCCGAAACGTAGGTGAACTGTCCGGCGACGCCGGCCTCGTTCAGCGCCGCGACGGTGTCGCCGCCGCCTGCGATCGCCTTGAGCTTGCCGTCCCGGGTCAGGAACCCGACCGTCTTGGCGATGGCGAAGGTGGCCGCCTCGAACGGCGGCGTCTCGAAGGCGCCGAACGGCCCGTTCCACACCAGCGTCTTCACCTTGCCGAGCGCCTCCTCGATCATCACGACCGACTTCGGCCCGACGTCGAGGATCATCTCGTCCTCGGCGACATGGTCGACGTCGACCACCCGCGCGTGGGCGTGCGCCTTGAACTCCTTGGCGACCGTCGCGTCGATCGGCAGCACGATGCGGCACTTGGCCCCATCGGCGTCCGCCAAAATCTTGCGCGCAGTGTCGGCCATGTCCTTCTCGCACAGCGACTTGCCGACGTGCTTGCCCTGGGCGAACAGGAAGGTGTTGGCCATGCCGCCGCCGATGATCAGGACGTCGACCTTCTTGATCAGGTTGCCGAGCAGCTCGAGCTTGGACGAGACCTTGGCGCCGCCGACGATGGCCGCGACCGGACGCTCCGGATTGCCGAGCGCGATCGTCAGCGCCTCGAGCTCCGCCTGCATCGCCCGGCCCGCGAAGGCGGGCAGCTTGTGGGCGACGCCTTCGGTCGAGGCGTGCGCGCGGTGGGCGGCGGAGAAGGCGTCGTTGACATAGAGGTCGCCGAGCTTGGCGAGCCCTTCGACGATCGCCGGATCGTTCTTCTCCTCGCCCTTGTAGAAGCGGGTGTTCTCGAGCAGCAGAATGTCGCCGTTCTTCATCTTGGCGATTGCGGCGGCGGGGACGTCGCCGATGCAGTCGGTCGCGAAGCCCACCGGGCGCTTCAACACTTCGGCGACCGCTGCGGCGACGGGCTTGAGCGAATTGGCCTCGTCAGGGCCGCCCTTCGGCCGGCCGAAATGGGCGAGCAGGATCACCTTGCCGCCCTTGTCGGCGATCTCCGTGATCGTCGAGGCGACGCGCTCGATCCGGGTCTTGTCGGTGACTTTGCCGTTCTCGGTGGGAACGTTCAGGTCGACTCTGAGGAGCACGCGTTTGCCGGTTACGTCGGCGTCGTCGAGCGTGCGGAAGGATTTGCTCATGTTCGCTCCCCTTCGAATATGTAATCGTTGGGATTAGTTCGGCCTTCGGCGGCCGCCGGAGCTGAGCTCCGGCGGCGCGTCGTTCACGGGGTGACTGCAGTCGAGGCCGTCAGATGTGCTTGGCCAGCGCGACCGCGGTGTCGGCCATGCGGTTCGAGAAGCCCCACTCGTTGTCGTACCAGCTAAGGATGCGCACGAAGGTGCCGTCGATGACCTTGGTCTGGTCGAAGTGGAACACAGACGAACGCGGATCGTGGTTGAAGTCGATCGAGACGTTGGGCTTGTCGGTGTAGCCGAGGATACCCTTCAGCGGGCCGCTGTTCGCAGCCTTCTTGATCGCCTCGTTGATCTCTTCCTTCGTCGTCGCGCGCTTGGCGACGAACTTGAGGTCGACCACCGAGACGTTCGGGGTCGTGACGCGGATCGCCGAGCCGTCGAGCTTGCCCTTGAGCTCCGGCAACACGAGGCCAACCGCCTTGGCGGCGCCGGTCGTGGTCGGGATCATCGACAGCGCGGCGGCGCGGGCGCGGTAAAGGTCCTTGTGCAGCGTGTCGAGCGTGGGCTGGTCGCCGGTGTACGAGTGGATGGTCGTCATAAAGCCGTGCTGGATGCCGATGGCGTCGTTGAGCACCTTGGCGACCGGGGCGAGGCAGTTCGTCGTGCACGAGGCGTTCGACAGGACGAGATGCTCCTTGGTGATCTTGTCGTGGTTCACGCCATAGACGACGGTGAGGTCGGCGCCGTCCGAGGGGGCGGATACGAGCACGCGCTTGGCGCCGGCGGCGAGGTGGATCGCGGCCTTCTCGCGCGAGGTGAAGATGCCGGTGCACTCGAACGCAATGTCGACGCCGAGGTCCCTGTGCGGCAACTCGGCCGGGTTCTTGATCGCGGTCACCTTGATCTTGTGGCCGCCGACGATCATGAAGTCGCCATCGACCGAAACCTCGTGCGGGAAACGCCCATGCACGCTGTCGAAGCGAAGCAGGTGCGCGTTCGTTTCAACCGGCCCGAGATCGTTGATCGAGACGACCTCGATATCCTTGCGTCCGGACTCGATCAGCGCACGCAGCACAAGCCGCCCGATGCATCCAAAGCCGTTGATCGCTACCTTTGTGACCATTGTTTGTTCTCCTCGGTCCTGCCCGTTGTTCGCGGTCCGCGGCGGACTCCAAGATTGATATGACCGCTTGATTTAGTCGCTCGTTGAATGCGCCTTCGTTGTTCTAAAGTCTACGGGGCCGCGCGTATATGCGACAATTCGCCCGTCCTGCCAGACCTTAGGATGAAAGCGCCTTTGCGGCCGCGTCCGCCACCGCCTCCGGCGTGATGCCGAAAAACTTGTAGACCGCCTTGTAGGGTCCGCTTTCGCCATATCCCGTCATGCCGACGAACGGACCGTCGCCGATGATCGCGTCCCACCCGAAGCGCACCGCGGCCTCGACGGCGACCTTCACCTTGGCGGAGCCGATCACCGATTTCCGATAGTCCGCCGGCTGCTCGAAGAACGCGTCCATGCACGGGACCGAGACGACGCGAGCGGCGATGCCTTTTCCCTTGAGGATCTGCTGCGCGGCGACCGCGAGCGAGACCTCCGAGCCGGAGGAGAAGATCGAGACCGCCGCCTCGCCCTCGGCCGGCGCGATCTCGTAGGCGCCGCGGGCGCAGAGGTTCTCGGCGACGTGGGACTTGCGCAGCGCCGGCAGGTTTTGCCGGGTCAGAGCGAGGATCGAGGGCGAATGCTCGCGCTCGAGCGCCGCCTGCCAGCATTCGACTGTCTCGACGCTGTCGGCGGGCCGCCACAAGAACATGTTCGGCATCGCCCGGAGCGCGGCCAGATGCTCGACCGGCTGGTGGGTCGGGCCGTCCTCTCCGAGTCCGATCGAATCGTGCGTGAAGACATGCACGACCCTGATTTTCGCCAGCGCCGCGATCCGCAGCGCCGGGCGGGCGTAGTCGGTGAACGCCAGGAACGACGCCCCCGACGGAATGAGTCCGCCGTGCACGGAGATGCCGTTGCACGCCGCGGCCATTCCGTGTTCGCGGATGCCCCAGTGAATGTAGCGGCCCGAGAAATCGTCCGGCGTGATCTCCTTGGTCGCCGCCACCTTCGTGTTGTTCGAAGGCGTGAGGTCGGCCGAGCTCGTCACGAGTTCCGGCACGGCGGGCGCGATAACGTTGAGCGCGGCCTCGCCAGCCTTGCGGGTGGCGATCTCAGGCGCGTCCTGAGCAAGCTTGCGCTTGTAGCCATCGATGACGGCGTCGAAGCCCTTCGGCAGATGGCCGCCAATTCTTCGCTCGAATTCCGCCCGCTTCGCCGGTTCGAGCGCCTCGAGCGCCTTCCCCCATTCCGCGCGCGCCGCAGCGCCCTTGGCGCCGATCTGCCGCCAGGCGGCGAGAATGTCGTCGGGGACGACGAACGCTTCGTAAGGCCAGTTCAGCGCCTTGCGCGCGCCGGCGACTTCGGCGGCGCCGGGCGCCTCGCCGTGGGCCTTGTTCGTTCCCGCCCTGGTCGGAAGGCCGAAGCCGATCGTCGTCTTGCAGGCGATCATGGTCGGCTTGTCGGAGGCCTGCGCCGCGCGTACGGCGGCGAGGATCGCGGCCGGGTCATGGCCGTCGATATTGCTGGCGTTCCAGCCCGCCGACTTGAAGCGCGCCACCTGGTCGACGGAGTCCGAGAGCGACGTCTTGCCGTCGATCGAGATGCCGTTGTTGTCGTAAAAGACGATCAGCTTCTTGAGCTTGTAATGACCCGCGATGGCGATCGCCTCCTGGCTGACGCCCTCCATCAGGTCGCCGTCGGAGGCGAGCACATAGGTATGATGGTCGATGACGCCGGGAAACTGCGCCGCCATCATGCGCTCGGCCATGGCCATGCCGACCGCGGTCGAGATGCCCTGCCCCAGCGGGCCGGTCGTGGTCTCCACGCCGAGCGTATGGCCGTATTCGGGGTGACCCGGCGTCTTCGAACCGACCTGGCGGAACCCCTTGAGGTCATCGATCGTGAGGCCTTTGTCGCCGCCGGTCCCGGTCAGATAGAGGAGCGCGTAAAGAAGCATCGAGCCGTGACCGGCCGACAGCACGAAGCGGTCGCGATCCGGCCAGTGCGGGTCGGCGGCGTCGAACTTCAGCACGTCTCGGAACAGGACGGTGGCGACGTCGGCCGCCCCCATCGGCAAGCCGGGATGTCCGCTGTTGGCCTTTTCCACCGCATCGACAGCCAGAAAACGGATCGCGTTGGCCATGGAATCATGTGTCGGGCTCGTCGCCATCGAGGCTCTCCTCAATCCTTGCTTGCTCTGGGATTTGCGCCCCGCCCGGGGGCGCGCGTTGCTTCGGACAAGACCACTAACCTGCCAGCGGTTCGACCGCAATTCGGGACGCGTTGCGACTCGTTCAAGCATCGCGTAAAAAAAGCATCGCAATGAGTGGAAGCGAAACCGCCTTGGACGCTTTGGAGCGGTCTTTGACCCGACTCGCCGCCGCGGTCGGATTGCTCGAAAGAGCCGCCGAGCGCCGCATGCGCCACGACGAGGCGCGCTCGAACGCCGAGGAGGAGTTCGCCCTGATGCAGGACGACCGCTCGCGCCTCGCCGTCGAGCTCGACGCCGCCCTCGACCGTTCGCGCGCCCTCGAGGCCGCCAGCGCCGAGGCTGGTGAGCGGCTCATCCGAGCAGCCCAGACGATCGGACGGATCCTCGAACGCATGGAGCCGCCCGCGGACTAGCTGGCGGGCCGGCGTGAGAAGGGATTGCGGCATGGCGCAGGTTTCGGTGACGATCGACGGCCGCAAGTACCGCCTCGCCTGCAACGAGGGCGAGGAGGCGCGGCTCGAGCAGCTCGCCGGAATGGTCGACGACAAGATCAACGAGCTGCGCCGGGCTTTCGGCGAGATCGGCGACCAGCGGCTCGTCGTCATGGCCGCGCTGACCTTCGCCGACCAGTACGCCGAGGCGCGGGCGGCGGCCGAAGCCGAGCGCCAGCGGGCTGATGACGACGCGTCGCGGTCCGAAGCGGTCGCCGCGACGCTCGATGGCCTCGGCGCCCGGCTCGAAGACCTCGCAGCGCGTCTGGCCGGCGGCGCCGAGGCTTGAGGCGGGAACGCGCCGCTCACTTGCGTGACTGCCCATAGACCACGCCGCGGTCGATGACCTCGGCCGCGATTTGCAGAAGGGCGTCGGCGCTGTCTGGCTTGACGAAGACCTTGTCGGCGCCGGCCCGCAGCGCTTCGTCGTGCACCGGCTCTGCGCTCGACGTCGTCAGAACGACGACCGGAAGTTCGCTCAACTGAAACGTCGCCCGCAACGCATGAAGGAACCTCACGCCGTCCAGCCGCGGCATGTTGAGATCGAGCACGAGGATGTCGGGCAGCCGATTGGTCAGGTCCTCGATCGAAATCTGATAGGTCGCATCGAGGCCGTCGCAGACCGTCTCGAGGACCACCTCCCGCCCGATTCCGGCCTTCACCTGGTCCAAAGCGCGCTCGAAAAGATACACGTCGTCCGGGTCGTCCTCAATCAGCATGACACGGCAGGGTTTTGAGGCTTGCGTTCCATTGGGCATGAGCGGCGATCAACCTTATGGGCCTGCGAAAGGCCAGTTGCACATTCCGCCGGCAAAGGCCGGCCGCGCGGACTTTACCGCGCACATTCTGTGAACGGCTGAAGGGAGCGAGGACATTGCCCAGCCAATCCTTCAGCGACGACAGATTTCGGCTTGCCGTCGACGCTTCGCCTGCGGCGATGATCATGGTCGATGCAAATGGAACGATCGAATTCGCCAACGCCGAGACCGTGCGCATGTTCGGATATCGGGTGGATGAACTGGTCGGACGATCGATCGACATGCTCGTTCCCCCCCGATCGCGCGCGGCCCACTCCGGATTGCGGCAAGGCTTCTTCGCATCGCCCAGCGAGCGCCCGATGGGCGTCGGCCGCGACCTGAAGGGAACGCGGAAGGACGGCACGGAGTTCCCGGTCGAGATCGGCCTTACGCCGATCGATGCGGCGGACGGCGTCATTGTGCTCGCCACTGTTGTCGACATCACGGCGCGGCGACGGGCGGAGCTGGACCTTGCACAGCGGGCGAACGACCTTGAACTCGCCAACGAACGCCTGACGCAATTCGCATATGTCGCCTCGCACGATCTTCAGGAGCCCCTGCGCAAAATCGCCGTCTATGCCGGGCTGCTCGAGGAAGCCGTCAGGAAAGCCGACGCCGCGGGCGCCGCGCGCGCAACCTCCGTCATTTCCGCGTCCGCCGTGCGCGCGCGAAAAATGGTCGACAACCTGCTCGCGTTCTCGCGCGTGAGCGGAACGGAAACCCATACCCAGCCCCTCGACCTGCGCGCCGAAGTCGAGCTCGCCCTCAACGACCTGTCGGCGGCGATCGAGGAGACCGGGGCGACAATCCGCGTCGAGATCGATCCGATCGTGGTTCCGGCCGACCGCGCGCAACTCGCGCGGTTGATCCAGAACATCGTCTCGAACGCGATCAAATACCGCAAGCCGGGCGCGCCGCCGTCCATCACGATCCGAACGACGCGGATCGGCCGGACACGGGTCCGTCTTGCGATCGCCGACGCCGGCGTCGGCTTCGACGAGAAATTCGCCAGCGAGATTTTTCAGCCGTTCAAGCGCCTGCACAGCCCCAGGGACTATCCGGGGTCGGGCATTGGCCTCGCGATCTGCAAGGCGATCGCCGACCGCTACGGCTGGACGCTGAGCGTTCGTTCGCGTCCTGAGGAAGGTTCGACCTTCGAGGTCACCCTGCCGACCGCAGTCTGACGACGCTGCGGCGCGCGTTCCGTCAGCTTTTTGCGAATTCGGCGAAGGCGGCCGTGTAGTCGGGGTGCCAGCGCGACAGCGGCGGGCGGTTCTCGACAATGTCGCCCGCCGCCCAAAGAATGCGCTTAGCGTCGACCTCGCGGGTCACCTCGTTGTCCGGGCAGAGAACATAGAAATCGCCCGCGGACATCCGCTCGATCAGGAATTCGACGACCTGATCGGCGGTCCACGCGCCGGCGGGCTTCTCTCCGCCGCCCGGCCGCGTCATGCCGGTGAAGGTGAAGCCGGGGATCAAGAGATGCGCCGTGACCTTGCAGGCCTCGATGTTCCGCAGTTCGTGCGCGAGCGCCTCGATCACGACCTTCACCCCCGCCTTCGACACATTATAGGCCGTATTGCCGGGCGGACAGGTGATCCCCTGCTTGGAGCCGGTGTTGACGATCGCCGCCGGCAGGCCCTGCTTGATCATCGTCGGCGCGAACGCGTTCACCCCGTGGATGACGCCCCAGAGGTTCACGTCGATCAGGCGCCGCCACTTTGCGAGGTCGCCCAGCACACCGCCCCCGCCTTCGACGCCCGCGTTGTTCATCAGAACTGCGACCTCGCCGAACGCGTCGTAGGCGGAGTCCCTCAGGCGCTCGACCTCAAGCGGATTGCCGACGTCGATCACGAAGGCGCGGACGCCGTCATTCCGCCCGGCGACCGCCGTGAGGCGGGTCGCGGCGGCCTCGAGCGCCCCGGCGTTGACGTCGGCCAGAACGATTTTCATCCCGAGCCGAGCGAAGCGCTCCGCCGCGGCGAGACCGATGCCGCTGGCCGCGCCTGTGATGACCGCGACGCGGCCGGACTGAAGAGCGGGATGGAGAGGCATGAGCGGCGTCCTTCGAACGAGCGTTGCGCCCAGAGTGCCCAAACGCATAGGGCCTGCCGCGCGCATCCGTCAATTGGCGGTGGCGGGATTCGGCCCTCGGGGACGGCGCGATGAGCAAAGGTTCGACGCTTCCTCCCGACCTTGTCAAATCGCCGCAATCCTCTCTAACTTCATGGTATCGTCATCCAAGACGGAAGCGGAAGCTCGTCATGGCTCCTGTTCGTGCGCTTCTCCTCGCAGTCCTTGTCGGCCTCGCACCGGGGGGACCGGGCGCGGCCGTCGGGCAGACTCTTTGGCCCTTCGCCCAGCCGGATTCCGTCGCGCCCGCCGCTCCCGCCGTTCCCGTCGCTCCCGCCGCGCTTCTGCCCCCGGACGCAGATCCCGCCTATTCGACCCCGGTGGACCTCGACGGCGACATCGACCGCAGCCGCATGACGCGGCGCATTGTCGACGATCCGACCGGCGAGCCCGCCGGAACCGTCACCATCAACACCAAACTGCGCAAGCTTTATCTCTCGCTCGGCGACGGACGCGCGGTGGAGTACGGCATCGGCGTCGGCCGCCAGGGTTTTGCGTGGAAGGGCGTCGCGGAGGTCGGCCGCAAGGCCTACTGGCCGGGATGGACGCCGCCGCCGGAAATGCTGGCGCGCAGCCCCGAATTGCCGCCGCATCTGGACGGCGGCCTAGACAACCCACTCGGCGCCCGCGCCCTCTACCTGTTCCAGGGAAACAAGGACACGCTGTTCCGCATCCACGGCACCAACGAGCCGAAGTCGATCGGCCACGCCGTGTCCTCGGGCTGCATCCGCATGCTCAACGCCGACGTGATCGACCTCTACGGCCGCGTCGCGAAGGGCACGCGGGTGGTGGTGCTGTAGGGGCGCCGCTCAGTTCGTCTCCTCAGTCACAACGCTAAACGACTTGAGGACGTGGGGCCCGAACGAATTGACGAGGGGAATATCGGCGGCGTCGCGTCCGCGCGCGATCAGGACGCGGCCGATGCGGGGCATGTTGTGGCGCGCGTCGAAGGTGTGCCATTTGCCGCCCAGAAACACCTCGAACCAGGCGTTGAAGTCCATCGGCGCCGGGTCCGGCGGCACGCCAATGTCGCCGAGATAGCCGTTGCAGTAGCGCGCCGGAATGTTCATGCAGCGACAAAACGCGACCGCGAGATGCGCGAAATCGCGGCACACGCCGACGCGTTCCTGATAGGCTTCATAGGCCGTGCGGGTCGCCCGCGCGCTCTGATAGTCAAACGCGATATGGCCGTTGACGAAATCGCAGATCGCCTGCACCCGGTTCCAGCCGGGCTGCGCGTGGCCGAAATGGCTCCAGGCGATCGGACTGAGCTTGTCGGTCTCGATATAGCGGCTGCCGACGAGATAAAGCAGGGTATCGTCGGGCAGGTCCGCCACCGGGATTTCCGCCGCGTTCGCAATCACGGGATCGGGGAGGCCGCTGACTTCGATGACGCCGGCGTTGGAGATCGTGAGGTCGCCCGCCGGCGCGTTGAATCTTCGGCAACGGTTGCCGAACACATCCGCATAAAGCCACGATTGGACGTGCGGCGTTGCGGTGAACGGCGTTTCCGCCCGCACCGCGGGGACGCAGGAGGGATGCACGTCGAGCTGGCAGATCATCGGCGTTGGCGCGCCGCAAGTGAACGTCATCTCATAGCCGTACCGGATCAGCATGGCTGGCCTTCCGAGCTTGTCGGCGTCCGCTGTCCGAAAAGATAGCGGTATGGAGCGTACAGGAATAGGTCCTTGGCGGTCCTCGTATTCGCCGTTGGAAATTTTTGCTCTTTCGACTCGCGCAGCGACCAGACGGCTTGACGCGGGCGTGGGCGGTTGTGAATTGCGAGTCGGCCTTGGCGTGATGTTGGTTGCGGCGTTGTTCCCAGGCGGCGACTTCGGCGGTCAGTTCTGGCTTGTTTGGGATGCGGCGATCGAGGCACTGGGTCGAGAGGACGGCGAGTTCGGATTCGGCCATATCGCGCGACGGTCGGTGACCTTCCCGGGACGGCAGGGTGACGGGCGAACCGAGGTCGGCGCTGTTGGCGGCGGGCGGCCCCAGCCGGATCGTGTCGAACGTCGTCAGCCGCCGCGACCGCGCTTCTCGCCGCTGCCGGAGGTCAAGCCCGACAGAGAATTGTCGGCCTCCCGCGCCTCCTCGGCGACGAGGGCGTCGCGCAGGCCTGCGAGCGTGCGGCGGAACGGTTCGCGCGATCCTCCGAGCCCGTCGAACAGCGCCGAAGCGTTGCCCGCCATCTCGCGATAGATCGCTTCCAGCGTCTCGCGTCCGGCGACCGTCAGGGCGAGGCGCACGTGGCGGCGGTCGGGCTGCTCGCGCCGCTGCTCGACGATTCCCTTGGCGAGCAGCGCGGAGACCCGCTGGCTCACCAAGGACTTGCTCATGTCGAGGAGCTCCCCGACCTCGCCATGGGTCGGCTCGGGCAGTTCGCGCACCGCCATCGCGACCAGGAATTCTGGATAGCTGACGCCTCGGGCGTCGAGGACCCTCCTGCGCGCGAGACGATCGAGCCGGGCGACGATTTCGTGCAGCAAGAAGACCTCGGTCTCGGTGAACCAGGAGTTCTGCATCGCAAGCGCGGTTGTCGATCGGTCAGTACGGCTCGGTCAAGACGCTGACCGCCCCGGCGCGCGCGAGCAGGTCGCGGCAATCGGCGACCATCGCCGCCGACCCGCAGACATAGAAGTCCGTCCCGCTCGGATCGAAGTTGAGGGCGGCGATCGCCCTTGTCACCCGTCCGGCGAACCCACCCGGCGGCGGCGCGGCGCAGGTCACGCAGGCAACCGTGCGGCGCGGCTTGCGGGCGAAGGCGGCCGTGATGTTCTCGTCCGGCGTGCGGCAGCCGAAATTGAGCTCGGCGTTCTCCAGCTCTCCGCTCCCGGCCATCGCCTCGAACATCGAAAGGTAGGGCGCGAGGCCCGTGCCGGTGGCGACGAACACTTTTCGGTGATCGTTGTCTTCGAGCCGGTAGGCGCCGAGCGGACCTTCGATCTCGGTCTCCTCGCCGACTGTTGTCGCGTCGGCCCAGTTCGAGCCGTCGCCACGGGTCCGGTTGCTGATCAGCAAGGTCAGCCGTCGCCCGGCCGAGGCCGCGACCGAATAGTCGCGCCACTCGAACGGCGCGACCTTGAGCTTGATATATTGGCCGGGAACGAAGGCGAGCGGCTGGTCGAGTTCGAACTCCAGGCGCCAGATCGAGGCGGTGAGCGCGTTCTTGCCGATGACGACGGCGCGCTTCTTTTCCTTCGGCCGCGCCGCGGCGGCTCGGGCGGAGCGTTTCGGCCCGCGGCGAACGGCGGCCATGATGCGCAGGAAACCTGCGGACCCCAGAATCTGGCTCGCCGTCGCCAAACCGCCGAACAGCGCGCCAGGGACGCCGAGGGTCGCGGCGTCCGAGCCGGTCAAATAGAGCCCGTCGACCGGCGTACGCACGCCGAAGGCCTCAGAGCGATAGCGCTCCGGCGTCCCCGGCAGGCCGTAAAAGCGCCCGTTCGGATGCGACGTGTAGTGCTCGACCGTCAGCGGCGTCGACAGTTCGGCATAGGTGACGAGGGCGGAGAGGCCGGGAACGGCGCGCTCCGCGATGCGCAGCAGCCCCTGCGAAATGCGATCCTTGAGCTCGGCGTAATCCGGGCCGCGTTGTCCGCTCGCCGTGCCGCGCCAGGCGTCGAAGGCCTCGGGCCGCAGCATGGTGATGATCTCGGCGGTGTGGAACCTGTCGTCGCCCGACTTCGCCGACGGGAAAGAGAGATAGGCGTGACGCGGCTCGCCTTCGAGCGTCTGCGCGGTGTGCGCGTCGAGGTCGTCGTGATCGAGCGCTGTGTTGATCCAGAAGTTCTCGCCCTTCACGCCGAGGGTCGAGACCGGCGCGCTCAGGCGGACATAGAGCGTCACCGCCGACACGCCGCCCTTGAACGCGGCGAGGGCGGCGCGCTGAGGCCCGGTCAGCCGTCCGACGTCGCCGTCCTTCGCCAGCAGCCGCCCGTAAGTGAGCGGCGCGCCGACATCCGAGATGACGACCGGCGCGCGATAGCGGACCACGCGCGGCCCGGCCCCACCCCGGTCGATCGCCTTCACCCCGACGGCGCGCCCGTTTTCGATGAGGATCTCCGTCGCCTCCTGACAAACCCGGATCGCGCCCCCGGCCGCCTCGATTCCCAGCTCGATCGTGCGTGCGATGCGCCCAGCGCCGCCGACCGGGAACCAGGCGCCGTTCAGATAGCTCGCGACGACCAGGGCATGAAGCGCGAAGGCGCTGTCTTTCGGTTGCAGGCCGTAATCGCCCCATTGGGTGGCGAGCAGGGCCCGCAGCTCCGGCGAGCGGATGTTGCGTTTGAGGTATTCGGCCGTCGTCAAAGTGGCCTTGGCGGCCCCGAAGCGCTGGATCTGCGCCAGCAGGAACGCCAGCGGACGCGGCGCCATCTGCCGCTGGATGCCGAGAATGTACCAGCGCGCCGTCGAGCGGATGTCGCGGAAATAGCGGCGGATGGCGTCGGCCTCGTCGGGATAACGCTCGACGAGCCGTTGTTCGTAGCGCTTTGGATCGGACGGGACGGAGAACGCAAAATCCGGGTAGATGAACCGCTCGAAATCGTCGGTCATGCGGTTCCAGTCGAGATCCCCATCCGACAGAAAATCGAACAGGCTGCGCTCGAGCGTTCCCGGCTGAAGGTTGCCGATATAGTGCAACCCGACGTCCCACGAGGCCCCGTCGCGGCGGAACACATGCGTCTGTCCGCCGCGCTCGGAATGCTTCTCCAGGACCAGCACTTTGCGGGCGCCGGCGCGCGCAAGAAAGCCCGCCGCCGCCAGCCCGCCCATACCCGATCCGATCACGATCGCGTCCCAAGTCTCGTCCACGGCCTCGGCTCCCGCTCCATGGTTTACTAAATAAATAGTTTAACATATAAACTGACCTTGTCAATGCTCTCGCCGACGCCGAGAGCGGAACGCGCGCCAAGTTTATACGCCCCTGGCGGCGAAAGCAGTCGCTTGGCGAGGAAACGTCAGCAGCGATGTCGCAAAGGGACGGAGAAATTGCGGGAGCGACGCCGGCCCCGGCTCAGTGCGCCGTCGACAGAAGCGCCTTGAGCCTGTCCAGCAACGCTTCCGAGGCCGCTTCAGCGCCGCGCTGCTGGAAGGCGGCGTGGCTGCAGCGGCGGATCATCCCCGCACGGTCGGAGAAGACGAGCGCATCCCGCTTGATCGACGATCCGCTCAAGCCGGCTTGTCAGCAAGGTCCACGGCGTCGCGCACAATCGAAGGCGCGCGGCTCCCTTCGTCACGCGGGACCGCTGCGGCGGGCGAGCATCGGGCCGTAGACAAGCAGAAAGGCGGCAAAGGCGAGGACCCACGCGCAAGCGGCGACATGCATCAGCGGCAGCGCGAGATCGGCAAGGAACGCCATCGCGATGCGCGCAGCCAGCGCAACGACGAGGCACCCATAGGCGAACACCGTCCCCTTCGAGGCCGCCAGCGCACGGCCGGTGTGGCCAAGGGTCGCTCGCGTCATCATGGCGAGCGTCATGACGCCGACCGCGCCGACGGACCAGAAATGGATACCGACCGCGGTGGGTATTTTCTCGGGCCATAGGCCGGATGCTCCGACGGCGAGGAACCCAAGGGCGGCGAAGAGAAATCCCCCATGCAGCACCAGCACGAGCGCGTCGCGCCGGGCAGCGAGACCTCGCCAGCGCGAGAGTCGCCAAAGGTTCACGACCCCGGCTGCGAGCGCGAGGGCGCCGGTCGCGACGCGCTCGGGCGCGGCGACCCACATTGCGAGCGACAGGCCGGACAGCGCGAGAATGATCCCGTCAAGTCGCCCGAACGGAACAGGTCGTCGTGTCTCGCCAGCCCTCGCGAGCCAATTGCCGGTGAAGCTCGGCGTCACCCGCCCGCCGATTAGCAGGATCAGGAAGACCAAGAGGCTGAGCGCCGCCCGGATCGAGACCTCGGCGACGCCCGACATCGCGTCCTCGACGTGGAAAGCGACATTCGCCAGGGCGAGCGCCAGGACGAGGCCGGCCACCTTGAGGTTGCGCGCGTTGCGCCCAGCGATCACCTCGCGTGCGACCACTGCGGCGAACACGATCAGGAAGGACGCGTCGACCGCCGCTGCGGCTACCCGGCCGAGTTCGGCGGAGGCGAAGACGGCGACGCGCCCGGCGGACCACAGCGCAGCCAGCGCCGCAAGCGGGAGACCCGCGACCGGCAAGCGGCCGGTCCAGTTCGGGATCGCGGTCAGGAGAAAGCCGGCGACAACAGCGGCGCCGTAGCCGAAGATCATCTCGTGCGCGTGCCAGTCGACGGCGAAGAATGCGGTCGGAATCCTAATCGCGCCGGAGAAGACCGCCGGCCACAAGCCGATTCCGACGAGCGCCCAGACGCCAGGCCAAGGAAAAACGGCCGGAAGCCGCGGCTGAGCACGGCCGCGCCGCGCCAGGCGCGGGCGGCCCCGGCCGAACGATGGACGGTGGCGTGCTCGGCCGCGCTCATTGAAAGTCCTCCGCGGGATCCTGCGACCGCGCCGGCGCCATGCACGACGGCCGGCTTTAGCGGGGCGCTAGCGATTTCGACGTCATCAACCACGATGAATCCTTCCGTCCTGCGTGGCGCCAGGTTCCAGGATAGGCTTCGAGCCTCTTTCGTCCTTGACCTCGGTTAAGCCGCGCGCCGACATCCAAGATCGTTGAACGGCGCGCAATGCATCCCGTCCCGGATGCTGCTATGTCGATCGCCGGAGGGATCGGCATGGCTCTTTCGGCGCACGACTGGGACGTCGTCACGCGGGCGCCGCTGTTCAAGGCGATGGGCCCGACCATTTCGCGCACGATCATCGGCGACCGTTCGCCGAAAAGCTACGCGCGCGGCGAAACGATCTTCGAGCAGGGCGAGCCGGCCGACGGTTTCTTCTGCATCATCGAAGGCTGGGCAAAGCTCTACCGGCTGCGCGAAGACGGCGAGGAGGTGGTGGTCGCGATCTTCTCGGCCGGCGAGACGTTCGCCGAGGTCGCGATGGTCCTCGGCGGCCGTTATCCCGCGCGCAGCCAGGCCGTGTCGCCAACGCGCATCCACAAGATAGATGCAGCCAATCTGCGCCGAGCGGTGCTCGCCGAACCCCAGCTCGCCTTCGACATGCTGGCGGCCGCGTCGATGCGGCTGCGCCAGCTCGTGGACGAAATCGAGCAGCTCAAGGCGCGCTCCGCGCCGCAGCGGATCGCGGATTTCTTCGTCAAGCAGGCCATCGCGGCCGGCTCTGCGCGGATCGCCCTGCCCTACGAAAAGGCGCTGATCGCGAGCCGCCTCGGGATGAAACCGGAAAGCTTCTCGCGCGCGCTGGGCAGGCTTGCGGAGCTCGGCGTGGTCGTCGAGCGCGAGAGCGTTTTCATCCCCGACGTCGAACGGCTCGCCGCGTTCGCGGAAGGATAAGGACCCGCTATGCGTCCGCGGACTCTTGACCAAGGTCAAGGAGCCTTCGTTCGTCGTGCGCAATGCTTGAGCCTTGTCCGGCGTGCAGACCAACCCTGCGCCCCGCCAAAGAGGACATGAGGCATGACCACTTCTCGACGTCCCGCTTATGGATCGCGATCACGCCGCGCTCGAGCGGATGTTTGTCGAAGCCAGAGAGAAACCGGACTCGGAGCGGCTCAGTTACTTCGATGCGATTGCGCAGGAGATTGGGGATCATTTCGCGCGTGAGGAGACCGCGATGACGGAAGCGCGCTTCCGGTCCTCCTTTGATACGAGGCGAGAGCGTTTCGCTCGGAGCGGCGTCAGCAAGGGACCTTGTCGACGCCGTCCTCCCGCATCTGATCGCGAACCCCGTTGATTGACCGAGCGCGCTGACCGAACTTCTCTCATCGATTGAGCGCCTGCGGACCGCTGACGAACGAATTGCCCCGAATGTAGAACCGCAGCGGACTGTCGGCGGCGCGCGTAATGCCGATCCGTTTGCTCTGCCCGATTTCGTCCGACGCCTGACCGTCAGATCCGAGCCACAGCGGGCCGGCCTGACAGAGGTCGATCCCGTCCAGCCTTCGATCGATCCCCAAGGCCTGGCACAGCCGTCCCGGGCCCCGCGCCAAGTCTCGCACGCGCTCGGCGCCGCGATTTTGCTCCATGATCGCGATGCCGATCGTCGGCTCGATCGCCCTGATCAAGACGCCTGCGCCCACGCCGGACGTTTCGCTCGACACGTTCAGCATGAACGACCTGCCATAGGCGAAATAGACATAGGCGTGACCGCGCTCGAGGAAAAGCGCCCGATTGCGCGGGGTGACGCCGCGATAGGCGTGACCGGCGGGGTCCCCGATGACGTATGCCTCGGTCTCGACGATGCGGCCGCCGGCCACGCCTTCGTCCAGGTTCCGCACCAGCATTTTGCCGATGAGAAAACGCGCGAGCTCTGCGGTATCGACGGGCATCTCCGCCCGGTCGAGCACACGGGGGCGCGCTGCGTTCGCGGCGACTTTATCCCATTCGCTCGACCCAACGCGCGCGCGAGGGTCCGGGTTCGAACGGGTCGGCAAAGTATTGGGTCTCGCGGGCAACCTTGCCATCCACGAACTCCATGACGCTCACCGTAAAGGACGGCCGGCCGTCATAAGCAAGGATGAATTCCGCAACCCAGAGGTCGCCCGCGCCGACGATTCGGCGCACCGTGAAGCGCTTTGCATTCGGCTGCGCGACGCGCGAGGCCTGGATGTTGCGCCGGCCCCTGATGCGCTCGCCCGACTGCGGGTACTCGAGCACTGCGTCCTCCCGGTATATGTCGTGCTCGACATCGAAGTCGTTGGCGTCCGAGGCGGCCCAGTGGCGATTGAGCGCCTCTCGAATCTCATTCTCGTCCATCCTCCGTCTCCCGTTCCTGGTCGTTGAGGCCCGGCCGTACCGTAACGTCGCACGTTGACCGCTCACGCGAACCTGATCGCAAGCGCCCTCGCAAAGACCGCCTCGGGTCGATTTGAACCGCTCGTCAAGCGTCTGGCAATAGCGGCTCTTGGCGCACTGATCAGGTCGCTGCCCAGGGTATCTGCGACAAGGATTGCCGCGATCTTTCGCGTTCCCGCCATGGCGCGCCCTCAGGCGTCAGATAGCACACGAAACGTCGCCCTTGGATTGAGAGCAATTGAGTCGACGGGAGGCGGCCGCAGCTCATTCGCCGAATGTTGGACGTCCCCTGATTGGCGTCGTCAGCGGCGCGCTCCCTAAAGCCGCCCCCGCCGGGTCAGCGGCCCGGGCTAGGGCGCAGCGCCCGCGCCGTCAGCGCCGCGGCGGCGGCGAGCGCGATGAGCGCCGCAAGGGCGATCCGCAGGCCGAACCCCTCGGCGACGGCGCCGATGGCGACCGGGCCGCCCAAGAATCCGGCGTAGCCGGCGGTCGCGGCCATCGCCACGCCGACCGCGGGCGAAGCGGTGAGGCCGGCGGCGGCGCTGAACACGGCCGGCACGCCATTCGACAGGCCGAGGCCGACGAGCGCGAAGCCGATCGAAGACGATCCGAGGCCGGGAACGGCGACGGCGAGCGTGAGGCCGGCGGCCGCGAGCGCTGCGCCGCCCCCGACCACGCGCGCACGGCCGAGCGCCCGAACGGCGCCGTCTCCGGCTAGCCGGCCGGCGACCATCGCGGCAGAGAACGCGGCGTAGCCAATCGCGGCCAGGGCCTGCGGCGCCCGGACCACGTCCGCGAGATACACGCCGGTCCAGTCGGCCATCGCGCCTTCGCAGATCATGAAGAGCGCGGCGATGGCGCAGAGCGGCAGTGCGGCGCGGATCGGCCGCGCGAAGCCCGCCGGCGGCGCCGGCGCGGCCTCCCCGTCTCGCAACGCGGGCCAGGCCCAAAAGAGAAGCGCGAGCGCCAGCGCCGCGGCGGCCCCGAGCATTCCGGCCGCGCCCGTCCTCGCAAGGCCCAAGCCGAGCGCAGCGCCGACGATCCCGCCAGCGCTGAAGGCCGCATGGAACGACGACATGATCGCCGCGCCCCATCGCCCTTCGACGCGGCTCGCATAGCCGTTCATGTTCACGTCCAAGAGCCCGTTGGCGACGCCGAGGACGAAGACCGCGCCGGCCAGCGCCGCGAGGTTTCCGGCGAGTGCCGGCAGCAGCAGCGAACCGGAAAACAGAAGCGCCGCAATGCGCGTCGCCTTCGCCGGGCCAAATCGGCCGGCCAATGCGGCAGCGCCCAGCATCGCGAGGATCGCCCCGGCGGCGAAGGCGAACAGGGCAAGGGCGAGCTGCCCGTCGGAGATCCCGAGCCGCGCCTTGAACGCGGGGATCGCCGCCGCCCAGGCGCCGATGCCGATTCCCAGCACGAGAAAGACAGCGGTCACCGCCGCGCGCTCGCGCCATGAGACGTCTCGGAGAGAGGCCGCGGCGGTCATCGCGCGGTCTCCGCAGCCCGTTCGGCCCGAAGCACATGGACGCCGCTCGCGCTCACCGGCGCGAGCGCCGCCTCCGGGGCGTCCGCCTCCACAACGAGATGAGTGAGCGCGGCGACCGGCATGACGAAGAAGGGCGCCGCGGTCCCGAGCTTTTCGTTGGTCACGGCCGCGACGACAGCCGTTGCCTGCCCCGCGACCAGCCGCTTGAATTCGGCCTCCTCGGCCTCGAACGACGCGACGCCGGCTTCGGCGTCCACCGCGCAGGCGCCGAGAAAGGCGAGGTCCACCCGGATGTCGCGCGCGTCGCGGAAGGCGCGCGCGCCGAGCGCGGCGCCGGTGCGCGGATCGACCCTGCCGCCGATCAGCACCAGTTCGACCCCGGGCCTCGCGACGAGCGCCTCGGCGACGCTCGGGGCGTTGGTCACCACGGTCACGCCGAGACCCGGCGGCAGCGCGCGGGCAATGGCGCTGTTGGTCGAGCCCGCGTCGATGAACAGAGTCTGGCCGGGCGCGACCAAGCCCGCGGCTGCGCGGCCGAGCGCGGCCTTGCGCTCCGGCGCCTCCGTGAGACGGGCGGCCAGGGTCCCCGAGGCCGGCGAGAGCGGCAGCGCGCCGCCGTAGACGCGCCGGCAGAGGCCCGCCGCCGCCATGTCCCTGAGATCGCGCCGGATCGTGTCCTCGGAGGTTTTGAACTCGCGCGCGAGCTCGGCGGCCAGCACCCGCCCGCGGCGCGCGAGCTCATCGAGGATCGCCCCCTGGCGTTCGCCGGGAAGCGAGAGCAGAGCGGGCATTGCCATGATCAGCTCCAGGCGCCAATCGTTCAAAACGTGCATAACCATGCACGATCAGGCGAGATACCGCAAGGGCTGCCCCGGGCGCCCGAGGCGGCGGCTCGGAAAAGCCGCCGCATCCCATTGAAAACGCTCAAAACGGGAACGGAAACGGGCGAAGACCCTCTCGACGGGCTTATCGGGCCGAATGGAAGGCGGTCAGCGCTTCGGGAACTCCAGCCCCATCGCCCGGTAGCGCTCTGGGTCGTCCTGCCAGTGCTCGCGCACCTTCACGTGGAGGAAGAGATGCACCGTCCCGCCATGGGCCTCGGCGATGTCCTTGCGGGCCGCGGTCCCGATCGCCTTGATCGTGCGGCCGCCCTCGCCGATCACGATCTTGCGGTGGCCTTCGCGGGTCACGAACACGGTCTGCTCGATCCTCGCCGAGCCGTCGGGCTGGTCCTTCCACGAGTCGGTCTCGACGGTCGCCTGATAGGGCAGTTCGTCGTGCAACCGCTCGAACAGCTTTTCGCGGGTAATCTCGGCCGCAAGCGAGCGGATCGGCGCCTCCGCGATCTGGTCCTCGGGATAGAGCCAGGGGCCTTTCGGCAGCAGCGCCGCGAGATGGTCCATGAGCCGCTCGAGGCCGTCGCCGGTAGCCGCGCTGACCATGAAAGTCTCGGCGAACAATTGGGCCGCGTTCAGTTGCGCGGCGAGGTCGAGCAGCTTCGGCCGGTCGATCAGGTCGATCTTGTTGAGGACCAACACTTTCGGCTTGCGGCTCCTGGCGATCGTCTCGAGGATTGCTTCCGTCTCCTCGGAGTGGCTCGCCGACGCCGCCTCCCTGGGCGCGTCGACGAGGAGAGCGAGCGCGTCGGCGTCGGCCGCGGCGCCCCAAGCGGAAGCGACCATCGCGCGGTCGAGCCGCCGCTTCGGCGCGAACAGGCCTGGCGTGTCGACGAACACGATCTGGGCGTCGCCCTTGGTCACGACGCCGCGCACGGTCGATCGGGTCGTCTGGGCCTTGCGCGTGACGATCGACACCTTCTCGCCAACGAGGGCGTTGATCAGCGTTGATTTGCCGGCGTTGGGCGCGCCCATCAGCGCCACGAAGCCGCAGCGGGTCGCGCTCATGCGCCGCTCCACCGGTCGAGGAAGGCCTGCGCCGCCGCCTGCTCGGCGGCGCGCTTCGAACTCGCCTCGCCCGTCTCGGGCCCGTAGCCGGGCAGTTCGACCCGCATGACGAACGACGGCGCATGGGCCGGGCCGGTGCGTGCGGCCTCTTCGTAGCGAGGCGCCGCGAGCGCGCGGGCCTGCGCCCATTCCTGCAGCGCCGTTTTCGCGTCGCGTGCGGGCTCCGCGTCGGTCAGCCGGTCGCCCCACGATCGCAAAATGAGGTCGCACGCCGCATCGAACCCGCCGTCGACAAAGACGGCGCCGATCACGGACTCGCACACGTCGGACAAAATTGCCGCCTTCTTCCGCCCCCCGCCCCGCGCCTCGCCGAGGCCGAGCACGACATGGGGGCCGACGTCCCATTCGGCGGCGATTTCGGCGCAAGTCTCCCGGCGCACGAGCTTGGCGAGCCGCATCGACAGCTCCCCTTCACTCGCGCGGGGGAACGCCCGATAGAGATGGTCGGCGACGACCAGACCGAGCACCCGGTCGCCTAAGAATTCCAGACGCTGGTACGAACGTCCGCCCGCGACCTGCGCCGAAAGATGCGTCAGAGCCAGCATGGCGAGATCCGGATCCCTGAAGCGGTAGCCGAGCCGCGCCTCGAGGTCCGCGAATTCAACCTTGCCCCGCCTGTTCATACGCCGAACCGACCGCCGATTTCGAGCGCCCCCTTTGGGCGCGCGCCGTCAATGAACACGCTCGAAGATGCGGTCCCAGCGCACCGTCCATGGCCACTTCCAGATCTGCCATGCCGGCGTGTCGTCGCCGATCGAAAAGAAGATGATCTCGCCCCGGCCAATCAGGTTCTCGAACGGCACGTAGCCCACCCCGCCCTGGTCGCCAGCGAGGCGGGAGTCGCTCGAATTGTCTCGGTTGTCGCCCATCATGAAATAATGGCCCGGCGGCACTTCGTAGACGCGCGTATTGTCGAACGTGCCCTCGTCGCCGTCGATCTGGATGATCTCGTGCTTCACCCCGCCGGGCAGCGTCTCGATGTAGCGCGGCGCCTCCTCCGGCTTGCCGAAGTGGTTGACGGTCGGAAAAGGCGCGATCTCCTCGCGCGGGACCATCTCGCCGTTGATGATGAGCCGTCCCTTCTGAACCTGGATCTTATCGCCCGGCAAGCCGATCAGCCGCTTGATGTAGTCGGTCTGGCCGTCGCTTGGCAGCTTGAAGACGATGATGTCGCCGCGTTTCGGCTGCGAGGCGAAGATGCGGCCCGGCATCGCCGAGGGGGCGAGATCAAGGAAGCTCGGCAGCGAGAAATGC
>NZ_JBKQOT010000145.1:0-3990 GCF_052145395.1 Roseiarcus sp. | reverse complement strand
GGTTCGCCAGTCATGGTTTCAAGGTGGGCCTCAAGCGGAATGCGCGTTGAGTCGCACTGCCGCTCCCGCGGATGTTCTTCCGTACACAAAGGCCGAGGCCGTCGCGCAGAGGAACGCGACCGCCAAGACTCCGATCGCCTGCGGTAGGCCACCTACAACGGCGGCTAGGGCGCCGACAATTACAGGGCTGAGGAAATTGCCAACAAAGAATGAGCCAGTGAAGGCTCCGCCCCCTCTTCCATGCTGCTCGAACGTAAGTTTGGACATGATCCAAGTGAGGTGAAGCGGAAGCGCCAGACCTCCCCCGACGCAGGCGATAAAGGCGGCCGCCACAGTGACACGCGCGTCCGGGACGAGCGCAATAACCCCGAAACCTATTTGTAGGCGCTCGCAATCATCGGGGCTCGTGCTCGCAAACGGAGCCGATTACTGCTCGAATTAGCTGACAATGGGCTGAGCGTCCTGCTCACATTATCTGCCACTGTGCTCGCCATCATCGCGCCGTGCTCGCCAACGGAGGAGCGTGCTCGCAATCCGTGCCAATGAGCGAAGCTGTCCGGCTCACACCGGCACGCCTGCGACGCGCAGTTGCTCCGTGAACTCGCGCGCGCGGTCGCCGGCGAGGGCGCCGGCGAGAAAGTCGCGCACTTCGGCGGGCTTGGCGTTGAGCAGCACGGTCAGCGCGGGCGCGTCGTAGCCGTTGCGGGTCAGCGTCGGTTCGAGATCGTCGATCGCACGCGACAGCACCTGTTCGACAACTTCGAAGGACACCCGCTTCTCGCCGAGGCGAAAGGCATGCTCGAAGGCCAACGTCAGGTGCATCTCGATCTGCAGCGCCGTGCGCAGCCGCTCGGCGAGCAGATCGATCGCGTCCGCATCCATGAGGTCCGCCGGCTTGACGCCGTCCCGCGCACAGGTTTTCAGGAGCCAATTGATGAACTCGCGACGATTGCCGGACACACCCTCGAATTCGAAGGTAGTGGTGCGGTAGCCGATCTCCTCCATCTGCGGCCGGCGAAGATCGTTGCGCAGCTTTGGGTGTCCGATCAGCAGAACCGATAGGATCACGCCGGCGCCCGCGGCCATTTCCATCAGTCGCTTGAAGCCGGTCAGCGTCTTGTGGTGCAGCTCGTGGGCCTCGTCGACGATCAGCACGACGGGATGTTTGCTCTTGCGCATAAGGTCGCGGAGTTCGCGCTCACGCCGCTCTGGTTGCTTGGGGATTTTGACCTGGGCGCGATCGCCGGGCGTGAGGTCGTAGAACATGGCCTCGATGAGCGACGGCAGCGAGGTGCGCCGCTTATCGACCGCCAGCGACTTCGCGACCGCAACTTTGTTGGCGCGCGCAAGCTCTTCCTCGATGCGGGTCAGCAGATGTGTCTTGCCGGAGCCGACCAGTCCGGCGACGACGACCAGCCTTCCCGTCTGCACGACGGCGCACACCTCGCGCACCAGCGCGCGTTGATGCTCGGTCTCATAGTTACCCACGCGATGGAACGGCCGTGTCAATCCGAAGTGCGCCTGTACGTCGGCGAGCATCAGCCTCTCCCTGGTTTCCTGAAGTGCTCGCGCACACGCGCGGCGACGGTTTCTCGATCGAGGGTGTCCGCCAGCAGCGCGTCGATGAACGCGCGGTCGGCCTCGGACAGGCTGCCGAGAGGCCTCGATAGCTGGACGGAGATCGCCAACCTGGCTGCCAGAGAAGTCGGGAACGTGATGTCGGCCACCGGCTCGGGAAAGGGCGTGCGCGGCACATGAATGGATCCGGCGCCTGGAGGTAGGGACGGCAAGGGCCTGTCTCCGCCGGTCACCGCGGCGCGTGGCAGCCCCAGCTGGTCGGCGAGTTGCACGACCTTGTCGATGCGCTCCTCGGCCCGGCTCTTCTGGTACTTGCGATAGCGATAGAGTGGGATCGCGCCGCGCGAAGGCTGGTATGGCCCGAAGCGCTTGCCCTCAAACTCGACGAACAGCTCCTGGTCGAAGAGCCCCCACCAGAGCGTCACCGTCTCGCCGGCGAGCTCGGGCTCGACTTCGTACGACGCGCCCTCGACCGAGACCGTCGCGTCGCCGGCGACGCCGCGGCGCTCAGGTTCACGCGCGAAGGCACAGAACCGCTCCCAGGAGCACATCTCCCGCACGCCGCTTGGCGGCAGGTGCTTCAACCAGTCCTCGATCCGGCTGTGCGGCTCGCTGCGATGATCGCCATTGTTGTAGGTGATGAGCGCGCGGCGCATCCAGAGGTTCGCCTCTGCCTCGTCCTTCGGTTTGTGGAAGTGGTAGAGCGTCTCGTGGACTTCCTTGATGGTACGGAACGGCCGTTCGACCTTGCCCTTCGCCCGCGCAGGTGTGCGACGCTCGGCCTCTGACGGCGGCATGTGGGTGAGCACGCGCACGCCGAGACTGCCCATCACCGACTGGAACACCTTCGAACGGCTGACCGGACCGTTGTCCATGTAGATCGTGGTCGGAATGCCTTGGAACGGCAGCTCGGCCTCGGGCTTGGGCGCCATGGCATTGAACAGGAAACGCAGCGCGGACTCGGCATCCTCGCCGTAGACACAGCGATATTCGTCGTAGACGACTCCTGAGCGGTCATCGACCGCCGAGAACAGCATCAACGTCGGCGACTTGCCGCGGCTTTGCTCGATCCACAGCGGGGCTTCGACCTGCTTCAGGTCGGAGGGGCTCATGTCGAATTGCCAGAGTTCATTCGAACGCTTGGCCTGAAAACGCACCGCGGCAACCGGGCGCGTAACACGAGCATGATCCAGACCTGAAGCACGCAAGACACGGTCGACGGTCGCGCGCTTGAGCAAACCCGCTGGGGCTCGCACCAGACCTTCCGGTGTTTCGACACCATCCTCCTCGAGCAGCCTGATCGCGCGCGCCGTTGAGAGGTGGCGCCCCTTCTTGTTCGAGGTCCTGATCTTGAGCGCGGCGACGATCTCGGCGTAACGCTCCATCTCTGTCACAGGCGCCGCGCGCGTCGCGCCGTAGTCGGAGCGCCGCACCGATTTCGGCCGGGTCAATTCGCGAAGGGCGCGGTAGATCGTCCAGATCGACACGCCGTACGCCTCGGCCGCGCGCGTAATCACCTCGGTGCGGGCCGGATCGCGCGGTGACAGCAACGCCAAGCGTCGGCGCAGGTCGACCAGCGCCTCACCCGGCGGTCGCTTCGAGCGGTCAGCCACGCGCGGCGGAGGCATCCGGGGCATCGTCGCCGGCGCCCCGCTTGCCGACATGGCGATAAAGGGTGGCGACTGATACGCCCATACGCTTGGCGACGTCACGCACCGGAAGCTTGCCCTCGTTCATCAGCGCGCGCGCCGCAGTGACGTCGCCCGCCTTGAACGCCGGCGGGCGCCCCCCCTTGCGTCCGCGTCGGCGTGCCTCGGCAAGGCCGGCGGCCGTGCGCTCGCGGATCAGAGCGCGCTCGAATTGTGCGATCGCCCCGAACACATGGAACACCAGCACGCCCCCCGGCGTGGTGGTGTCGATGCTCTCGGTCAGCGATACCAAGCCGATGCCGCGCCCCTCGAGATCCTCGCCCGTCGTGATCAGCTTCTTCAACGACCGGGCGAGCCGATCGAGTTTCCACACGACCAGTACGTCGCCCTTGCGCAGCACGTCATTAAGGACGCGCGCCAGTTCGGGCCGGTCCGTTTTGGCGCCGGACGTCTTCTCGGTGTGGATTTTCTCGCAACCCGCACGCCGGAGCGCCTCGAGCTGTAGCTCGGGCGACTGGTCGGTGGTGCTGACCCTGGCGTACCCGACCCGCATCCGGCGCCTTTGTTCGCGAAACTCATCTTGTGAGTAGCGTTTCGGAACGCACCAATCAAGAACAGTTATGAGAACAAAAATGGGGCCAAAAACGCGGCTTGGCCCTTCGAGTTCGACGAGGTCGAGGAGTTCGGGATCGTCGACGAGGTCGACTTTATTGAGGGCCACGACAATCGCGGGAACGCCCACCTGGCGGGCCAACAGAATGTG
>NZ_JBKQOT010000144.1:0-2522 GCF_052145395.1 Roseiarcus sp. | reverse complement strand
GCCAGAGCGACAGCCAGCAGCAAAAACTGACCGACGATCAGCTTCTTGCGCTCGACGACATCGCCCAGCGGCAGCAGAAACAGGAGTCCGGCGGCGTAACCCAGCTGGGTCGCCGTCGGAATCATCGCGGCTAGCGAGCCGGGCAGATCCCGTTCAATCAAACCCAGCATGGGCTGGTTGTAATAGATGTTGGCGACCGCCAGGCCGGCGGCCGCGGCCATGGACAGAGTGAGCCCGCGTGACGGAGTACGATGATTGCTCATGATAGGGATTTCCTTTTGGTCACAATTCGACAAAAAACTTGTGTGAGCGGCGCAAAGGCGGGACGCTAGGGCTCTTGCCGGGATTTCGCCGCATGGATCTCTTCGCCGCCCTCCGGGCGTTCACGATGGTGGTGGATCGGGGCGCCTTCGCCCGCGCCGCCGATGTCATGGGTCTTTCGACCTCGTCGGTGACCCGGCAGGTGGACGCTCTGCAGGACCATCTCGGCGTCCTCCTGTTGAACCGCTCCACGCGCCGGCTGACTTTGACCGACGCCGGAGAACGCTATTTCGAACAAGTCCAGCGGATTCTCGGCGAACTCGACGACGCCAATCGAAGCATCGGAGACCGGGCCGGACCGCCCCGGGGCATATTGCGGGTCAGTCTGCCGGTGGCCTTCGGCCAGATGCACGTGGCGCCGATGTTGCCAGCGTTCCTGGCGGCGCATCCGGGGATCGAACTCGAGCTCGATCTGACCGATGCCCAAATCAATTTGGTGGAGGACAGGGTCGATGTCGCAATCCGGCTCGGATTGGTGGAGGCGCCGGGGCTGATTGTCCGCAAGTTGGCGCCCATGCGACGCATCATCTGCGCCAGCCCCGAATATCTCGCCCGCCGGGGCGTTCCGACGCTGCCGGGTGATTTGACCAATCATGACTGTTGCCTTTTCGCCTATGGCCGTGGCGACCAAAGCTGGCGTCTGAAGAAGGGGAGCGTCGAGCAGGTTGTGCGAGTCGCCGGACCGCTCCGGGCCAACAACTCGATCGTTCTGCGGGACGCTGCGGTCGCCGACCTCGGTCTGGTTCTGCTGCCGACCTGGCTGCTTGGCGAGGACATCAAGGGCGGCCGGCTGCGGCCCCTGCTCACTGACTGGGAAGCCAGCCCAACCGGGCCGGAGGCGGCGATTCACGCGGTTTTCCTGCCGAACCGCCGATCCTCCGCCAAGGTGCGGGCCTTTATCGACTTCCTGATTTTGCATTTCGGTTCGCCGCCCTATTGGGATCGGAAGTAGCTCACGCGAGCGCCGGATAGTCGGTGTAGCCGACCGCGCCGCCGCCGAAGAAGGTGGCTGCATCCGGCTCATTCAGCCGCCGGTTGAGCTGGAAGCGCATCGGAAGATCGGGGTTGGCGAGGAAGGCGCGCCCGAAGGCGATGACGTCAGCCCGACCGCCGGCGAGCGCCTGTTCAGCCTTGGCAAGGTCGTATCCGCCGGCAAGGATCAGCACGCCCCGATAAAGACGGCGCAGCAGGCGAATGATCTCGTCCCAGCGCGGATCCGGCCTTTCGTCCCTGACCGTGCCGACGATCTCCGGTTCGACCAGATGCAGATAGGCGAGGCCGCGCCGGTCGAGTTCGCGGACGATGTGGCCGAAGGTCGCTTCGGGCGTGCGGTCGCCCATTCCCATGAACCGCCCCATCGGGGTCAGACGCACGCCGACGCGGTTGGCGCCCACGGCGGCGGCGACGGCGTCCACCACTTCGAGCAGCAGGCGCGCCCGGTTTCTGGAAGCGCCGCCATAGGCGTCACTCCGATGGTTGCTGGTGCTGTTGATGAACTGATCCAACAGGTAGCCGTTGCCGGCGTGAATTTCGACGCCGTCCATCCCGGCGGCCATCGCGTTGCGCGCCGCCTGGGCGTAATCGGCGACGATGCCCTTGATCTCGCCTCGGGTCAGGGCGCGCGGGACCGGCACGTCGGCCCAGCCGCCCTCGCCGTTGTCGTCGACAATGAAGGTCTTGCCGGGCGCGGCCAGGGCGCTCGGCGCGACCGGGGCTTCGCCATTGGGTTGGAAAACGGGATGGGACACCCTGCCGACATGCCATAGCTGCAGGAAGATGCGTCCGCCCTCCTGGTGGACCGCCTTGGCCACGGTCCGCCAGCCGGCGATCTGCTCGGGCGAGTGGATGCCGGGCGTCCAGGCATAGCCCTGGCCTTGCTGCGAGATCTGCGTGGCTTCAGTCACGATCAGCGCGGCGCTGGCGCGCTGCCGGTAATATTCCACCATCATGGCCGTGGGCACATTGCCCTTTCCGGCGCGGGAACGGGTAAGCGGGGCCATCGCGACGCGATGGGGAAGGTCGAAAGGTCCGACTTTGATCGGCGTAAAGAGACTGGTCACGGCGGCTACTCCTTGAATTGGTTCGCCGCTGATCCTGGCTCATTCTTTTGCTGCCGATAATCACGCATTTTCGCGTTTCATCTTTGCGTTTCACGCAATGATTTGATGGCGGTTTTTTGGGCAAGGCGCTGGTATATTGTC
>NZ_JBKQOT010000143.1:0-9717 GCF_052145395.1 Roseiarcus sp. | reverse complement strand
GCCGACAGCGTCAAGGCGATCCTGCCGAGCTTGAGCGCGAGCCTGCCTGCCGGGATCACGCTGAAGCCGCTGACCGACCGCACCATCACAATCCGCGCGTCCGTCAAGGACGTCGAGTTCGAGCTCGCGCTTGCGGTCGGCCTCGTGGTGATGGTGATCTTTCTCTTCCTGCGCAACATTCCCGCGACCATTATCCCGAGCCTGTCGGTGCCGCTGTCGCTCGTCGGGGCGCTCGCGATCATGTACGCCTTCGGCTTCAGCCTCGACAATCTGTCGCTGATGGCGCTGACCGTCGCCACCGGCTTCGTCGTCGACGACGCGATCGTGGTGATCGAGAACATCGCCCGATATCTCGAGGCGGGCGACAGCCCCTACGACGCCGCGGTGAAGGGCTCGGCTCAGATCGGCTTCACCATCATCTCGCTCACCGTGTCGCTGATCGCGGTGCTCATCCCGCTCCTGTTCATGGGCGACGTCGTGGGACGGCTCTTCCACGAGTTTGCGATCACGCTGGCGGCGACCATCGTCATTTCCGCCTTCGTCTCGCTGACGCTCGTGCCGATGCTGTGCGCCAAGCTCCTCAGGCCCACCGGTGGAAACGAGGCCAGCGGCGGACGACTGTTCCAGGCGCTGACCCGCTTCTACGCTTCGACCCTCCGCATCGTCCTCGACCATCAGGGAATCACGCTTCTTGTCGCGCTCGGCACCTTCCTGCTGACTGGGTACCTCTATGTGACGATCCCGAAGGGTTTCTTTCCCATTCAGGACACCGGCGTCATTCAGGGCGTGACCCAATCCTCAGAGGACGTGTCCTTCGAACGCATGGCTGAGCAGCAGCAGGCGCTCGCCAAGGCGATCCTTGCTGATCCGGATGTCGAGAGCCTCTCCTCGTTCATCGGCGTCGACGGAACCAACGTCACGCTCAATTCCGGACGCATGCTGATCAACCTCAAGCCTGAGGACGAGCGTAAGGCGAACGTGAGCGCGATCATCCGGCGCCTTCAGCAGGAGACGGCCGGGGTCTCAGGCATTTCGCTCTTTATGCAGCCGGTGCAGGACCTGACGATCGACACCGCGGTCAGTGCGACGCAATATCAGTTCACCCTGGAGAACCAGGACCTCGCCCTTCTGCAGGAATGGACGCCGAAGGTCCTGCAGCGGCTCGCGAAGGTCCCGGCAATCGTCGACGTGGCGAGCGACCTGCAGCCGAACGGACGGTCGGTGTTCGTCGACCTCGACCGCGGCAACGCCGCGCGCTTCGGCATTACGCCGGCCATCGTTGACAATGCGCTCTACGACGCCTACGGCCAGCGCATCATCTCGACCATCTTCACCCAGAGCAACCAGTACCGCGTGATTCTCGACATCGACCCGAAGATGACGCGCTCGCTCAATTCCCTGAACAACCTCTACCTGCCGTCCGCCTCGTCGACCTCGGGCCAGACGCCGCTGGATTCGGTGGCCAATTTCGTCGTCAAGCCGTCGCCGTTGCAGATCTCGCACCTGAAGCAATTCCCGGTCACGACGATCTCGTTCAACCTCGCGCCCGGCGCTTCGCTCGGCGCGGCGGTGGACGAGATCAACGCCGCTCTCATCGATATCGGCCTGCCCGCCAGCTTCGCCGTCAGCTACCAGGGCGCGGCGCAGGCGTTCCAGGCCGCGCTGTCGAATGAGGTGTTCCTGCTCGGCGCGGCGATCGCGGCGATGTATATCGTGCTCGGCGTGCTCTACGAGAGCTTCATCCACCCGATCACGATTCTGACCACGCTGCCGTCCGCCGGCATCGGAGCGCTGCTCACCCTCGAGGTCGCCGGGGCGGGGCTCGACATCATCGGCGTCATCGGCATCGTGCTCCTGATCGGCATCGTCAAGAAGAACGCGATCATGATGATCGACTTCGCCCTCGACGCGCAGCGCAACGAGGGTCTGCCGGCGCGCGAAGCCATCTATCAGGCCTGTCTCCTGCGCCTGAGGCCGATCCTGATGACGACGGTCGCGGCGATCTTCGGCGCGCTGCCGCTCATGCTGGGGACGGGCGTGGGCTCCGAGCTTCGCCACCCGCTTGGGTTCGCGATCGTCGGCGGACTCGCCTTCAGCCAGGTGCTGACGCTCTATACGACGCCGGTTATTTATCTGTTCTTCGAGCGGCTCGGCGAGCGGTTCGGGCTCGGCGCAACCGACTCTGCGCTGGCGGCGGAGCCGACGTGAAGAACCGTTTCTCCGAGATCTTCATCCGGAGGCCGGTGGCGACGACGCTGCTGACGATCGGGATTATCCTGGCGGGCCTGCTCGGCTACCGGCAACTACCGGTCGCGCCGTTGCCGCAAGTGGATTTTCCGATCGTCTCGGTGCAGGCCAACATGCCGGGCGCGAGCCCGGACACGATGGCGACCTCGGTCGCGGCGCCGCTCGAGCGCCATCTCGGCCAGATCGCCGACGTCAACGAGATGACGTCGCAGAGTTCGCTCGGCTCGACCCGCATCACTTTGCAGTTCGGTCTCGACCGGGACATCGACGGCGCGGCGCGCGACGTGCAGGCGGCGATCGTCGCCGCGCGAGCGGATCTTCCGACCAGCCTGCGCCAGAATCCGTCCTACCATAAGGTCAACCCGGCCGACGCGCCGATCATGGTCGTCGCCATGACGTCGTCGACCCATACGGCGGGGCAGCTCTACGACATCGCGTCCAACGTCCTGCAGCAGCGCCTGTCTCAGCTTCCGGGCGTCGGCGAAGTCGACGTGTCCGGCTCGGCGCTGCCGGCGGTGCGGGTGGAGATCAATCCGACGGCGATCTTCCGCTACGGCATCGGCCTCGAGGACATCCGCGCCGCGCTCGCCTCCGCCAACGCCAACAGCCCGAAGGGCGCGATCGAGGACGCCGACGCGCATTATCAGATCTACGCCAACGATCAGGCGACCAAGGCGTCGCAATATAGCGATCTGGTCATCGCCTACCGCAACAACGCGGCGGTCAAGCTCAGCGACGTGGCCGAGGTGGTCGATTCAGTTGAAGACCTGCGCAACGCCGGTCTGGTCAACGGTCAGCCGGGCGTGGCGGTGGTGGTGTCGCGGCAGCCCGGCGCCAACATCATCGACGTCGTCGACGCAGTGCAGGCCGAACTGCCGCGGCTGATCGCGTCTCTGCCAGGGGACGTGAACCTGACCGTCGCGGTCGACCGCTCGAAAACGATCCGTCAGTCGCTCGCAGACACGCAGAGGACGCTCGTCATCGCGGTCGTTCTGGTGATCCTGGTCGTGTTCGCCTTTCTGCGCAGCGTGCGCGCAGCGGCGATCCCGAGCGTCGCTGTGCCGACCTCGATCATCGGCACGTTCGGCGTGATGTATCTCGCCGGTTTCAGCCTCGACAATCTTTCGCTGATGGCGCTGACAATCTCGACCGGCTTCGTCGTCGACGATGCGATCGTGGTGCTCGAGAACGTGTCGCGCCATCTCGAGCAGGGTATGCCTCGCCTCGAGGCCGCGATCCTCGGCGCGAACGAGGTCGGCTTCACGGTTCTGTCGATCTCGCTGTCGCTGATCGCGGTGTTCGCGCCGCTGATCTTTTTTGGCGGAATCGTCGGGCGGCTGTTCAACGAATTCGCTCTGACCCTGTCGGCGGCGGTGATGATCTCGCTCGTCGTCTCGCTGACGACGACGCCGATGATGTGCGCGCTCATCCTTCCGCGCGAAACCGCGCGCCGACATGGCCGGCTCTATCAAGCCTCCGAGCGCATGTTTGACGCCGCGCTCGGCTTCTACCAAAGGACGCTCCGTGTCGCGCTCCGCCATCCGGCCATCGTGATGGCGACGCTGCTCGCCACGATCTGGCTCAATTACGACCTGTTCCGCTATCACATGAACTACGGCCTGTTCCCGGTCCAGGACACCGGGCTGATCATCGGCTCGATCCAGGCGGACCAGAGCATCTCGTTCCAGTCAATGGAGCAAAAGTTCAAGCAGCTGCAGACGATCGTGCAGGACGATCCGGCGGTCGCCAACGTGGTCGGCTTCACCGGCGGCCGGCAGACGAACTCCGGCTTCATCTACGTGTCGCTGAAGCCTTTTGTCGAGCGTAGGGTTACCGCCGACGACGTCGTGAACCGGCTGCGCGGCAAGCTCGCGCAGGTCGCCGGCGCCCGGCTGTTCATGGTGTCCGTTTCGGACCTCAGGACCGGCGGGAGGCAAAGCAACGCCACATACCAATATACGCTGCTCTCCGACGACACGGCCGAGCTCTACAAATGGTCGCCGAGGCTGACCGAGGCGCTGATGAAAAGCGACGTCGTCAAGGACGTCAATTCCGATCAGCAGCAGGGCGGGCTCGAGACCGACATCGTCATCGACCGCGACACGGCGATGCGTCTCGGGCTGACGCTGAGCGCGATCGACAACACGCTGTACGACGCCTTCGGCCAGCGGCAAGTGTCGGTCATCTACAGCGCGCAGAACCAGTATCACGTGGTGATGGAGGTCGCGCCGCGCTACTGGCAGGACCCGCGCGTGCTCGACAATCTCTATGTCTCGACCGCCGGCGCCAATCCGACCGGCACCCAGCAGACCGGCCTCGCGGCCGGGCTCTATACGTCGAGCACCGGAACGCAGAGCACGGCGGCGTCGATCGCCGGGGACGCCGCCCGCAATCTCGCCACCAATTCGTTGGCGGCGAGCGGCCATTCGAGCGCTTCGACCGGGTCGGCGGTCTCGTCCTCGGTCGAGACCATGGTCCCTCTGTCCGCCTTCGCCCGCTACGCCCCCGGCCACACGCCGCTGAGCGTCAACCATCAGGGGCTGTTCGCGGCCGCGACCATTTCGTTCAATCTCGCGCCCGGCAAGTCTCTGAGCGAAGCGCAGACGGAGATCGAGGAGGCGATCCAGCGCATCGGCATGCCATCGACCGTGCGCGGCGCTTTCGCCGGCACCGCCGCCACCTATCAACAATCGCAGTCGAATATGCCGATGCTGTTCGGCGCGGCGCTGCTGACGATCTACATCGTGCTCGGGATTCTCTACGAGAGCCTGATCCATCCGATCACGATCCTCTCGACGCTGTTCTCGGCGAGCGTCGGCGCGGCGCTTGCGCTCTGGCTGTTCGACACGCCGTTCACGGTCATCGCGGCGATCGGGGTGCTGCTCCTGATCGGCATCGTGAAGAAGAACGCGATCATGATGGTCGATTTCGCGCTGGAGGCGGGCCGGCAAGGCCTGAGCGCGCGCGAGGCGATCGAGCAGGCTTGCCTGTTGCGCTTTCGGCCGATCATGATGACGACCTGCGCTGCGATCTTCGGCGCCCTGCCGCTCGCCTTCGGGACGGGCGAAGGCTCCGAGTTGCGTCATCCGCTCGGAATCACAATTGTCGGCGGTCTGGTCGTCAGTCAGGCCCTAACCCTGTATACGACGTCGGTGGTTTTCATATATCTCGACTCGTTCGGCAAACTGCTGGGGCGGCTTTGGAATCGATACTACCTGCGCGTCACGCCGGCGCCGCTGCCGGAAGCTCGCTAGGGTTGCGCGGGGCGGCGTCAGTCGCCGGGCTTGCGGCCGCAGCGGCGCTCGCGGGCTGCGCTGCGGTCGGCCCGAATTTCCAGCGTCCCGCAGCGCTGGTCTCGCCGCAGTTTAAGGAGATCGCCGGCTGGAAGGTCGCGTCGCCGAAGGCGAGCGAGTCCAAGGGCGACTGGTGGAGCGTATTCCACGATCCGGAACTCAGCCGGCTCGAGGAAGCGGTGGCGATCTCCAACCAGACCGTAAAGTCGGACGAGGCCAACTACCGGGAGGCGCTCGCCCTGATCAACGAGGCGCGGGCAGGCCTGTTTCCGACGGTCAACGGTACGGGGTCGGCGACGCGCAGCTCGAGCGCCGGCACGACGCTCACCGCCGAGGCGTCAGGAACTTGGACACTCGACATATGGGGCCAGGTGCGGCGCGAGATCGAGGCGCAAACTGCAGGCGCGGAGGCGACTGCCGGCACGCTCGCCAACGCATTGCTCGCGGAGCAGTCGGCGCTGGCGCTCGCCTATGTTCAGGTGCGGTACTCGGACTCGCTCGAAGACCTGCTGACCCGGACCGTCGAGGAATACAAGCGCTCGCTGACGATCACCCAGAACCAGTATGCCGCCGGCACCGCGGCCAAATCTGACGTCATCACCGCCGAGGCGCAGGTGCTGAATGCCCAGTCGCAACTCATCGCCGCGGGCGTCACGCGCGCGCAGAGCGAGCACGCGGTCGCCGTGCTAATGGGCCGCCCGCCGGCGGGGCTTTCGATCCCGCGCGGGCTGCTCGCCACCCGCGTTCCCTCGATTCCGGTCAGCCTGCCCTCGGCGCTGCTGGAGCGACGGCCCGACGTCGCTGCGGCCGAGGAGACGATGCGGCAGGCCAACGCCGAGATCGGCGTCGCCTTCGCCGGTTATTTCCCGGCGGTGTCCATCTCCGGCCTCGTCGGCTATTCTGGCAATCCTTTCGCCGCGCTTTACGGCCCTTCCAATCCGGTCTGGTCGTTTGGCGCCTCGCTGGCTCAACCGCTGTTCAACGGCGGCCTGACCGGCGCGCAGGTCGAGTCGGCGCGCGAAACCTATGACTCGCAGGTCGCGACCTACCGCGAGACTGTGCTCACCGCCATCCAGCAGGTCGAGGACAATCTCGCAGGAATCCGAATTCTGTCGCAGGAGGTCAAGGTGCAGGCGGAGGACGTCCGGATCTCCCGGCAGGCGACCCAGATCGCGCTCAACGAATATCGCGCCGGCACGCAGGCCTTCACGGCCGTGGTCGTCGCCGAGGCCCAGCAGCTCACGGCGGAAGAAGCGCTGCTTGCGACCCAGGCGCAGCTCCAGACCGACTCCGTCAGCCTCATCGTCGCGCTCGGCGGGGGCTGGAGCCAGTCGAAGCTCCCGGACGCCGCAACGGACTCGGCGCTGCCTCCCGCCGCGGCCGCGTCAAACTGACAGGGCGTAACGGCGCGCGACAACGTCCGCGGCGAGCGCGTCGGCAACCGTGAGGACGCCGTTGTTGGCGGCGCGGGCGCTCTTGACCGCCTTGACGAGCGCCTCCGGTCCGTCGAACGGCTCGAGATCGCCCCCGCCGTTGGTCAGCCGCCTGCGCATCGCAGCCTGGGTCTCGTCATCGGCGAAGGCCACGGCCTGCATCAGCGCGACCGCGGGACGGGGAGCGTCCGAACAGCGCGCCAGCCGGTAGGCGTTCAGGAAACGCTTGGCCGCGCGCGGCGAGCCGGCGGCCAACGGGGCGAGGGCGGTGAGCAAGGCCGTCTCCGCGCTCGACAGCGGTTCGGCGAGCGCAGCCGATACCGCCGGGTCGAAGGACGGCGATGTCGGCTGTCCGTCGGTCGCGAGCAGGCGTGCGACCAGCCGCTCGCCGTCGACTCCCGCCCGGCTCGGCAGATTGACGACGACCTGCAGCCACTTGTCGAGGCGACGGCGGGCCTCGACGGGACCGCCGAGCGAATCGACAAGCCGCGCCGGATCGAGCGCCAGGACGCCGACTGCGCCCGAGCCGATCGCGCTCTGGGCTGCGTCGAGCCACGCAATCGCCGCCGCGGGCGGCAGCGCGTCGAGATTGTCGACGACAAAGACGAGCCGCTCCGGCGCGCCGGTCGACGGACCCTGGGTCACGCGCTCGCCGAGCGCGGCGAGGAACCCCCGCGCCGCCGCCGCGTGGCTGTGGGTCGCGTCGAGAAAATCCGGCCCTGGCGCGCGCGTCTGCGCCTTGCCTCCGGCGCGGCGTGCGGCCGCCTCGGCGCGCTTGGCCGCCGCGTCGGCGTCGGCGGAGAGCGCCGAGACCCGCTGGTTGAGCCGCCCGATGCGGTTGTCGAGGTCACGCCGGCGCTCGCGGACATCGAGGTTGAGGAGTTGCGCGCCGCGCAGCAAGAGACTGGCAAAGCCGATCGCCCGCCATAGGTTCAGCGCCAGAGCGAGGGCCCCGATAACGTAGAGGACCTTGGCCGCCGTCTCGAACCAGGCGCTGTGGGTCGACACCCAGTCCGTAGCTTTGGCCGCCGAGTCGGTGACGTAGGTCCCGGCCGCGCTCGGGACCTGGACCGCGCCCAACGCTTGCGGGCTGTGCGCCATATGGATCACGAACCCGAGCACGAATGCCGCGATCGCCCAGAAAAGCAGACGCCGCTGCCCGGGGTAGCCCCAGATCGAGCGCAGAGCGACGCCGATCCGCCCGCCCACTCCCATGCTGCCCATGTCGCGGACGAGGTCGCGATAGCTTGCGCCGGCGTCGGCGCCGGCGAGGTCGAACCGGCGCAGACGCGCGTCGATCGTGCCGCGACGCCCGCGGGCGAAGACGTCGACGCGCGAGCCGGGGGTTTCGAACAGGAGCGCGTCGGACAGACGGGCGCTGCGCGCCTCGATTTCGTCGCGCTGGGCGCGCTCGGCCTCGAGGCGGCGAACGATCTCGTCGTGGCGATCGGACGCCGCCTTCGCCGCCCGCAGCGGATCGTCGCCGGCGTGGGCCGACTCGTCGAGCAGAGCCGAGTAGTCGACGCCGCCCGGTTCGCGATCGAGCGCCGCATAGGCCGCGCTGGCCAGCGCGACCGGCGGTTCAGCGGCATTGGCGGCGTCGACGCGCGCGACGACGACCTGGGCGAGCGCGCCCGTTGTCCCCGCGAGCTTTTCGACGGCCTGCGCGAGGCGCTTCAAAGCAAAGCTCTTGCCCGTCCCGGCCGGGCCCACGATCGCGGCGAGGAACGGAGTCTGGACCTGGCTCGTCACGCAAAGCTGCGCCAGCGGCTGAACGATCCGCCCAGCGTCGAGTACGTCCGCGCCATCTGCAGCGTCAGACAGGAAGATCGGATCGGTCGACCGTTCGATGTGGGGCGGAGCGACCTCAACGGGCGGAGCCGCCGGGACGGACGTCTGCGGAACCGTCGTTCTGGCCGGCGCGCCGTCGCCGATGAGACGGACCCTGGCTTTTTCGCTGATCTCCGACAATCGACTCTCCTCAACCCCTTCGCGCCCCGGACGGCCGCGCCGCGCGCCTGTCTCGATTTGCTTGCGAGTACCGAGCGCCAACCCGTTCGCGAGTCAAGCGTTATTCGGTGAACCGCCCTTTGAGCGCCCTCCTTCGACAATTTCGCGACCGAAGGCCCTGTCCGCATTCAAAGGCCAGGTTTGTCAGGCGTCTGTAAACGTTACCAATGATGGCGGCGGCTGCGGTCTTCGTGGTCGCGCATGGAGCGCGAACACGAAATCATGATATGGCGCGCCGAAATCTCTCGATGGAGTCCGAACGTGTTCTCTTTCGCCCCGCCGACGCCCGAGTCCGCTCCGATCTGGTTCGTCGCTGCGGACGGATGGGAGGCCGTGAAGGCCTCCATCGGCGTCCCCGCCGTGGCCTTTGCCGAACGGTGCGGCTTCAAACCGAAGCCGGGTCGGCTGCAACTCGTTCCCGGCGAAGGGGGCGCGCTGGCAGGCGTCCTGTTCGGCGTCGATGCGCCGGACGCTCCTGGGCGGGATCCGTTCGCCCCCGGCAAGCTCGCGACGAGCCTGCCCGAGGGCGTCTATCATGTCGCCAATCCCCCGGCGGACGTCGGCCTTGCCGCGCTCGGCTTCCTGCTTGCGCTTTACCGCTACGACCGCTTCAAGGCCGAACCGACCCAGAAGCCGCGGCTCGTCGCTCCCGCGGGCGTTGACGCCGACAGGATCGAGAGGATCGCTGCGGCGGTCGCATTCGGCCGCGACCTCGTCAACGCGCCGGCCAACGT
>NZ_JBKQOT010000142.1:0-3644 GCF_052145395.1 Roseiarcus sp. | reverse complement strand
TGACGGCCGGGAGGTAGCGATTGACGCTGTCCCAGAGCTGCACCCAGGTGTCGGCTGGATGCACCAGGGTCGAATAGGTCAGATGGCCCAGATCGCCACCGAGCTTCATCGGCTTACCTCTCTGTCTTGATGGTTCTCGGCGACCGGCGCGAGGCGCTCCATCGTGTCCTCCCGCTCCCGGCCTTTTGCGACGCCCTTGCCGACGAAAAAGACGGCGAAGGGCGCATTCCGCGGACCGAGGCGGCTTTCCGCCCGGCCCGGCGCGCTTTCGTGAGCTTTGTCTGCCGGGACCGAAATTACAACGCGAGGAATCCTCAATTTGGGCAAATCGCGACGCCCGAAGCGAGGCACTGTTCAAAATGAGTATTTTTTGCGCGCCGGTCGGACCCCGGGCATGCGAAAAAAGGTCTCTAAGCCGGCGCGCCGCCTCGGCGCCCCAGACCGGTCGTGCGGAGGGAGACTGATGACCACGGCTGCGGCGCCGGAAATGTCCCGGATCGGCTGGATCGGCCTCGGCAAAATGGGGCTCCCAATCTGCGAGCGGCTTGCTAGCCACGGATTCACGGTGACGGCCCTTGCCCGCAACACCGACGGCCAGGAGCGCGCCGGCCGCGCTGGGCTTCGCAACGCCTCCGACATTCGCGGCGTGGTCGACGGCGCCGAGATCGTCGCGTCCGCCGTAAGCGACGATGCGGCGCTGCTGGACATCGTCTTCACGGCCGGCGGTCTCAAGGAAACGCTGAACGCACGGCAAATCTTCGTCGAGACCAGCACGGTCTCGCCGGACGCATCGAGACGCGTCGCCGAGGCCATGTCGGCGATCGGCGTGGATTATGTGCGCTCGCCGGTCTCAGGCTCGACGGCGTTGGCCGCTCAGGGGACTCTGACCGCCGTGCTCTCCGGTCCGCCGAAGTCGATCGAACGCCTATCCGGCTTCTACCAGGCGTTCACCCGCATGACGTTCCTGGTCGGCGAGGCCGAAGAGGCCCGCTATTTGAAACTTGTGCTCAACACCCTGGTCGGCGGAACATCTGCGTTGCTGGCGGAAGCGCTGGCTATGGGATGCAAGGGCGGTCTCGGCGCCGCTGCGATGATGGACGTCATCGGCCAAAGCGCCGTCGCCTCGCCGCTTCTGCAGTACAAGCGCGACACTGTGGCGAAGGGGACCTACGAGCCGGCCTTCACGGTCCAGCAGATCATGAAAGATTTCGACATCATCGCGGACGTCTCGCGGCGCGACCATTGCCCGATGCCGCTCGTCGCCCAGATTCGACAGCAGTACGAGGCGGCGTTTGCCGCCGGCTGCGGCGATCTCGACTTCTTCGTGCTCGTCCGCGAAGCGGCCCGGCACGCGGGCCTTTTGCAAAAAGGATGACGACCGAACCCACGGCCGACCGGATCACGCCCATGGACGAGGCAATCGCCAGACGAACTCGAGGCCGCAACGCCGGCGCTTGCGGTGGCTCCGCCGCCGGCCGGAGGAGCGCTCGGGCATGAAGAGCCCGAGGATCGCCGTCGTCGGCGCAGGCGCGAACGGGGCCGGCATCGGCGCCGATCTCGCGCGCGCCGGGCTCAACGTCGCCTTCATCGAGCAATGGCCGGCGCACGTCGAGGCGATGCGTAAGAACGGCGTTCAGGTCGTCATGCCGGACGAAACGCAGGTCACTCCCGTTCGCGTCCATCATGTTTGCGAGGTGGCGTCGCTACGCGAGACCTATGACATCGTCTTCGTGGCCGTGAAGGCCTACGACACCCGATGGGCCTGCGAGCTTATCAAGCCGCTCGTCGAGCCGGACGGGCTCGTTGTCGGCCTGCAGAACGGCATGACCATCGACGACGTCGCTGCGATCGTCGGCCCCGAGCGGACAATGGGCGCCGTGATCGAGGTCACGTCGAATCTGTTCGAGCCGGGGGTGGTGGTGCGCCAGACTCCGCCGAAGGGCTCATGGTTTGCAATCGGGGCTGTCGACCCGTCGGCGGAAGGTCGCGAAGACGAGGTCGCGCAATGCCTTCGCCATGCCGGGACGGTTGAGATCTCCGAGGACATCCGGTCGGCGAAATGGATGAAGCTGGTCGTGAACGCGGCGGAATTTCTCCCCTCGGCAATTCTGGGGCTTCCGCTCGCCGAGGCTATCGACACGCCCGGAATCCGCGAGATCATGGCGGCGTCGGGCGTCGAGGCCGTTCATACCGCGCTCGCCCTGGGACGCCGCCTGGTTTCCATCCTCGGCAAGTCCCGCGTCGAAGCGAACGACCCCGACCAGTATGCAATGTCGCTTCTCGACGCGGTCCTGTCGAAGTGGACACTTCCTGACACCCGGGTCGCGGTTCTGCAGGACTGGATGAAGGGCCGTCGCGGAGAGGGCGACGACATCAACGGCCTCATCGTGCGCGAGCGGCGCCGGCTCGGCGGGCGCGCGCCCGTCAACGAGAGCCTGATCGAGATCGCCGCCAGGATCGAGCGCGGCGAGTTGGCCCCCGCGCCTTCGAACGCGGACCTCTTGAGGTCTTTGGTAAAGACGTGAAGCACCGATTGCGGGAGGCGCCAGCATGGCGCAAGGGAGGAAAACACCATGGCTAGGCTCGAACACAAAGTCGTCATGATCACCGGCGGCGCGCAAGGCATTGGCGAAGGCATTGCCCGGCGGCTCGCGGCCGATGGTGCCTCGATCGCGATCGCCGACCTCAACGGCGACAAGGCCAAGGCGGTCGCAGACAGCCTCAAGGCGGAGGGCGCGGCGGGCGCAATCGGGGTCGAGGCGGACGTTGGCGATCGCGGTCAGGTGCAGGCGGCGATCAAGGCGGTCGTCAACAGCTTCGGACGGCTCGACGTCCTGTTCAACAACGCCGGCTTCAACAAGCCAGTTCCGTTCCTCGAGGTTGACGAGAATAACTTCAACAGCATCATGCGCGTGAACACCTGGGGCGTCATGGTCTGCATCCAGGAGGGCGCCAGACAGATGATTGCTCTGGGCGGCGGCGGCAAGATCATCAACACCGCCTCGATCGCCGGCCGCCAGGGTTATGCCGAGTTCGCGCCCTACTGCTGCAGTAAGTCGGCTGTGATCTCGCTGACCCAGGCCGGCGCGCGCGAATTCGCCAAGCACAAGATCACCGTCAACGCGTTTGCGCCGGGCGTCGTCGTGACCCCCCTTTGGGACGGCCTCGAGCAGGACATGATCGACAAGGGGGTCATCAAGAGGAAAGGCGAGTTCATCGAAAGCTTCTCGGCGAGCATTCTGCTCGGCTATCCGGCCACGCCGGCGGATCTGGCTGGCATCGCGTCGTTCCTTGCCTCTTCCGACTCCGACTACATTACCGGACAGGTCATCATGTCGGACGGCGGGATGATCCTCGTCTGACCGGCATTGTTGGGGGCAACGGTTGCGGAGCGTCGCGACGAGGCCGAGCAGGAGGTCGCCGTGAACTCCGTTGATTGTCTCGTCATCGGCGCCGGTGTCGTCGGCCTCGCGGTCGCCCGCGCGCTAACGCGTGCCGGTCGCGAGGTCGTCGTCGTCGAAGCCGAAAACGCGATCGGAACGGGGGTGAGTTCGCGCAACAGCGACGTCATCCACGCGGGCATTTATTATCCGACAGGCCTGAAGAAGACGCGGCTATGCGTCGAGGGCAAGGCGATGCTCTAC
>NZ_JBKQOT010000141.1:0-10741 GCF_052145395.1 Roseiarcus sp. | reverse complement strand
GCGCCCAAACCCTGTCGAGATCAGGATGTCTGAACCGAGTCGCGCCTCTGCGCGAATCGATTCCAATATGCCTTACGGAAGACGAATTGCAACTCTTAGTTGCCGGATGCAACCCAGAAATTTGGCGCCAGCCTGGATTCCGACGGCGCGCCAAACCCGGTCCTTAACCGTTTCTTCACCGTGACCATCGAATGATCGCCGCAGAGGCGTCGCGGCCAATCGCGCGCCGCTTCGCAAACCCCTGCGGCGGTCGAGGGCATGAGCAAGAGCACGGCGTGGGGCATTGCAAACGTCAGCCCTGCCGCCCGCAGCATCGCGGAACAGGCTGCAGATCGCGCGGGCCTGACGCTCGAGGAATGGCTGAACCAAGCGATTGCCGAGCAGGCGTTTAGCGCGCAGGTTGCGGAACCCAATCGCGCGTCCGTCGGGGAAGGCAGCGCCAGCGACGCGCTCGGACGTGAGCCAGTCGACGACTTTCTTCGTCCGGGGGTTGCGTGGCGTGCGTTTCGGATCGAGGGCGAATCGGCGCGGGACCTGCAGGAGCGGCTGAAGACAACCGCACAGCTCACGGCGCGGCCCGCGAATCGAGCTGAGGAGGTCGACTCGAGGTCTCGGGCGTCGAAGGATTCGCTGGTCGATCCAGGGAGCGGCGTCGCGTCGAGCGACGGAACGAGTCGGTGGGAGTCCGCGAGCGTGACCCGCGGACATGGAGGCCAACCCGCTTCTGCCAAGAGCCCCGAGGCGCGATCCTGCGGCAGACCAGACGCAGGGACCGCCTCCCCCCAAAACGCCGACTCACGTGAGCTTTCGATGGAACCGGCTCCGGCCGGGAATGCGCGTCCGACGCCGCGTCTGTTCAACCTGGAATCGGCGTTGTCGCAAATCACTTCGAGACGGCGAGCGCTCGACGCCCATCAGGCCCACGACGGCTTGGAATCGCACAGCGGGATCGCGCGAGACCCGATCCGCGCGATTGCGCAGGCGCCGCGCCCGGCGCCCTCGCCGCCAGCGGGAAGCTCGAACGTCCTTGGGCCACTGTCAGACGCGAGCCTTTCGCCCGCAACCGCGGGGCCTCCGTCTCCCGCCGGCGAACTGCTGCGAGGCCTTCGGACGCTCTCCGGAAAGCTGGAGGCGCTTCGGAGCGAATGGTCCGAGGGGAAAACAGGCGACCGCGAAATTGCATTGCTAAGGGAACAAATCTCGGCGGTGCGATCCTCCCTGCCGAGTCTGGCCCCCCGCGAAGCGGTCGAGGCGCTCGAAGCGTCGCTGGGCGCCTTGGTCCAGCGGGTCGACGCGCTGGGTCGAACGGAGCGCCGCCAACCCGCGCATGCCTGTATGGATTCCGTAGGGGACGAATTGGACGAGGCCTCTGGAGCCTACGACGCCAAGATCGTCCTGGCCGACATTGAGCGTCAACTTCAAGCTCTCGGCGCCAAGCTGGACGCCCTCGCCGATGCGGTCGTTCGGCCGGAGGCGATCGAACCCGTCCAGCGTCAAACAGCGGCGATGTACGACCTCCTCGCCGCCGCCGCACAGCGAGCCTCTCCATTCGACCATCTCGAGGCGCTCATTGTTGGCCTCGCCGATCGGGTCGAAGGTTTAGCGACGAGCGTCCCGCAAAACGTGGAACTGAGACAGGCGATCGATCTGCTGGCCGCGCTGGGCCGGCAGATCGAGAATGCGAACGCGCCTCGGGTTCTCGATTCGATCGAGCGGCGGCTCGGTGAAATTTCAAGTCGTCTGGATAGAGAAGCCGCGCCGGATCTCCATGACCTTGACGGCATGGCGCGGCGGATCGAAGCCGTGATGGAGCACTCGCAAATCGCCGCCAGAAGCGTGGAAGCCTCGCTGTCCGAGCTCAATGCGAAGCTTGAAGCCGCTGGCATGGATCGGCTCACGGAGTTGATCCGCGACTTGAACGCGAGACTTGAGGCCGCCGGGCTCCGAGAGCGCGACCTTAGGCCAATCGAGCAGATCCTTACGGAGATCGTCGAAAAGGTCGATCGCATCCCGGATGCGTGGAAAGACTCTGGCGCCCCGAGTTCGATCGACTGGGAGCTCAAATCGCTTCGATCGGCGATCGAAGAGGGCTTTTTGCCGCCTTTCGACCGGATTTCCGAAGAAGTGGCGCAGAGGCTCGAGCGCCGCTTTGGTGAGGCGATCCCCGAGCGGTTCGATCAATTGAATGACCGGCTTGACGCCATGTCCGGCCGATTCGGCGGGGTTGAAACGCTTGAGCGCGCCGCGCGAGACGTGTTGGAAGAGCTCCGGGGGCGAGAGCCAGCGGGCGGCGCCGATGTCGCGGAGCAGGTGTCGGCCCTGCGCCAGCAAAGCGCGAGCGCCGAGCGGCGGACGGAGGCTTTGCTACAGGGCATGCAGGACCTCCTCAACAGGCTGATCGATCGGTTGCCTGTTGACGATCCTGACCCGTCGTTGCCGACTGAACGTCGCATTTCGAATGAAGCGGGGAGCTTCAGCACCCGCGCGGCCGAATCCACGCCGCTCTCCGCGCTCAGCGAGATTCCGCTGCGTCGGTCGCGGACAAGGCTCGACCTCGGCGAAAGCCGGGCGAACCCGGCGCCGTCCCGTGAGCCCGAGGACGAGTTCCTGCTGGAGCCCGGCGCCGGCGCGCCGCAGCGCGTCCAGGCCGGCGTAGACGCGACCCAGACACCGCACTGGAAAACGAACCCAGCGGTGTCCGCGCATATAGCGGCGGCTCGTCGCGCGGCGCAATCCGCGGTTGCTGAAAACAGCGAAGCCAAGCCTTCGGCCGCATGGCCGCGGGTAGAGCGACATCTACAGCGCGCCAAACGGTTCACCATTCAACACAAGCGCTCGCTTCTGCTCGCCGCCGCGCTCGTGCTCGCTGTCGCCGCCGTCGCTCGGTTCATGGGTTCCCACGGACCATTGATTCAAAAGTCGGCGCTGGAAGGCCCGGCTGTAAAGGCAACGAGCATGCTGGCTCAGCCGCGCGCGCTGGGCGGCGCAGGAGCGGCGGGCGCGGCTCCGCCCTCGGTCGACGACACGCCGACGGGGTCCATCGTTCACGACTTCGGCGCGATCGAAAAGGGGTCGGAGCGCCAAACCCCGCCGCCGGAGCTCTCGACCGCGATCCCGAGCGGCGCGCCGGCCGCACTGCGAGAGGCGGTCCTCGCCGGTTCGCCGCCGGCGCAATACGATCTCGCGCGGCGTCTGTACGAAGGCCATGGACTATCGCAGGACCAAGCCGCGGCGGCGTTCTGGTTCGAACGCGCCGCGGCTGCGGGCTTTGCGCCGGCGGAATTCAGGCTCGGCGCGCTGTACCAGAAGGGCGTTGGGGTTCATCGCGACCCGGCCGCGGCGAAGCGTTGGTACACGGCGGCTGCGCAATCCGGCAACGCGCGCGCAGCCCACAACCTCGGCGTGATCAGTGCAGAGCCGGTCGGCGAAAAGCCCGACTACGCCGAGGCGGCGAAATGGTTCCAAAGGGCGGCCGAAATGGGCGTCCGCGACAGCCAGTTCAACCTCGCGGTCCTGTACGCTCGCGGTCTCGGCGTCGAGCAGGATCTTCGCCAGTCCTGGTTGTGGTTCTCGCTCGCGGCGGTTCAGGGCGACGCGGAGGCGGGAAGGAAACGCGACGAGGTCGCTGCGAAGATGGATTCCGACGCGTTAGCGGCCGCCGGCGACCTCTTGGCGAAGTTCCGAGCGACCGAACCCGATCCGGCCGCCAACGACATAGCCGCCGTTTCCCGGAATTGGGTGGACACCGTCCAACCAGCTCCGGCGGCGGTGGCGCCGCCTTCCCGCGGCAGCGGATCGCGGTCGGGCCCATAACCCGGCCGCGATCGCTCGAAACCCGCGTGTCGCCGGCCAGTCAGCGCCGCAGACTTCATTCGTCGGGGGTCACGATCACAGCGATGTCGGCGTTCCTGACATTGCTGAGTTGTACGTCGAGGGGCCGCCCAGGCAGGTCGAACTTGACGCTCTTGCGCGCGCCATCACAGCCGAGCGCGCCCGAAAATGCTTTCGGGTGAAGGAACACGCCGTTGTCGATGACGTCGATCCAGGCCTCGGAGGCGAGCGTAACCCGGTAAAGGCCCGGCTTCGCCGGAGCAGCCAGGGTAAAGTGGCCGGCGAACGATGGCGTAGCCTTCGGCGCCCGCTCCGGCGCGTGCGGCAAGGCCGCATCGGCGAACGGCGCGAGCTTCAGGGTCTGGGCCGAGCTGTAGCGTAGCGCGCCGCCAATGGCGACGACACTCTTCGTCGCGGCGTTCAGCTCCGCGCGATCGCTTTCAATCGACCACCGAAATGCGTTGCACCCCGTCGGCTCGTCGGCTGCCGCAAGTCCGGGCGCTCCCAGCAGGGCCGCGGCCAGGATGAGACCCCGCAGTGTCATTGCGATGTCACCGTCGCGGCCGGGCTCCTAAGCGAGTCGGGACTTGCGCCGTGCAGCAGACTGATCGCCGCCTGCAATTGGGTGTCCTTGAGCTTGTCCGGCGGGACGTAGGCGTCCGACCCCTTCTCCTCTTCGGGGCCATTCCTGAGGTGGCCGTAGAGCGAGGCTTCTCCAAGACTCGAAACCTTGCCCTTGAGATCGTCGGGGATATTCTCGACCACCTCGACGTCCGGCTCGATGCCCTTCGCCTGGATCGAGCGTCCCGACGGCGTATAGTAGCGCGCCGTCGTCAGCTTCAACGCGCCCTCGTCGCCGAGCGGCAGAATCGTTTGCACCGACCCTTTGCCGAACGAGCGTGTGCCGATAAGCGTCGCCCTCTTGAGGTCCTGCAGCGCCCCCGAGACGATTTCCGATGCCGAGGCCGAACCGCCGTTGATCAGGACAACCAGCGGTTTGCCTTGCGACAGATTTACACCCGGCCGGGCGCTATAGCTCTGCTGCTGGTCAGTGTTGCGGCCGCGCGTGCTGACAATTTCGCCGCCGTCGACGAAGGCGTTGGTGATCTCGACCGCCTGATTGAGCAATCCGCCGGGATTGTTGCGCAGGTCGAGGATGTAGCTCTTGAGCTTGGCGCTGCCGGGGTCGCTGCGGAAGTGATCGAAAGCCTTGCGCAGGCCGTCGTAGGCTTCCTGATTGAACTGGGTGATGCGGATGTGGCCGACGTCTCCGCCCTCGACATGCGAGCGGACCGATTGGACGTGAATGATCTCGCGGACGATCGTGTATTCCTTGACATCCTTGTTCACGCCGCGCTGGACGAGAAGCCGGACGCTCGACTTTGCCTGGCCGCGCATCTTGTCGACGGCTTCCTTGAGGGTCAGGCCCTTGACCGGCGTCTCGTCGATCCGCGTGATGAGATCGCCCGACAGAAGCCCGGCCCGGGCGGCCGGGGTGTCGTCGATCGGACTGACGACTTTGACGAGACCGTCCTCCATCATGACCTCAAGCCCGAGACCGCCGAACTCTTCGCCCTTCATGCCGGTCTGGAAGTCCTGCAGCGCCTTGGGATCGAAATAGGTCGAATGCGGGTCGAGCGAGGCAAGCATGCCGTCGATCGCGCCCCGGACGAGCTTATCGTCGTCCGGTTTTTCCGCGTAGTTGCTTCTGACCCTGTCGAAAACCTCAGTAAACAGAGGCACTCCGCTGGTCGAGCTCGCCGTCGCCGCTCTGAGGACGCCGTGCGACGCCCCTGTCAGCGCGGCGCCTGCGACGGCCCCGATGATGAGGTAGGAAACCCCTCTCGGCATGACTTTCCGTTCTCTCCTCGACAGTGGGTCGACGACGTCAGTTGGGTTTGGCGGCGTCGGCCGGCGTCGACGGCGCGGAACCGTCGGCCTTGCCGGTCTCGACGTTCGGCTTGCCGGCGTCCGTTTCGGCCGACGCACTCTCCGGGGGCTTGACGCCGTGCAGCAGGCCGATCGCCGCCTTCAACTGCTTGTCGTCCTTTTCGTCGGGCGGCACATAGGCCTGGGAGGCTGTGGTGTCTTCCTCCCCGTTCGCCAGATGCCCCTTGAGCGAAGCCTCGCCCTTCATGTCGTCCTTGCCCTTGAGGTCGGCGGGGACGTCCTCGAGCACCCGGTAGTCGGGCTCGATGCCCTTGGCCTGGATCGATCGGCCCGACGGCGTGTAATACCGCGCGGTGGTGAGTCGAAGCGCGCCGTCCTGACCGAGCGGCATGATCGTCTGCACCGAGCCCTTGCCGAAGGAGCGCGTGCCGATGAGGGACGCGCGCTTGTGATCCTGCAGCGCGCCGGACACGATCTCGGAGGCGGACGCCGAGCCGCCGTTGATGAGCACCACGACCGGCTTGCCGCCGGAAAGATCGCCGCCCGGACGGGCGTCGAACCTCTGGGTCTCGTCGGGCGTCCGGCCCCGGGTCGACACGATCTCGCCCCGGTCGATGAACGAGTTCACCACCGCGATCGACTGATCCAGCAAGCCACCGGGATTGTTGCGCAAGTCGAGGATGTAGCCTTTGAACTTGTCCGCCGGGATCTCGGTCTTCAGCTTGTCCATCGCCTCCTTCAGGCCGTCCCCCGTCTGTTCGGTGAACTGCGTGATGCGAATGTAGCCAATGTCGTCGCCTTCGACGTGTGAGCGGACCGATTGGACCCGGATAAGGTCCCGCACGATCGTGTAGTCCTTGACCTCCTTCTTGGGGCCGCGGACGATCTTCAGCTTGACCGGCGAACTGATTGCGCCGCGCATCTTCTCGACCGCCTGGTCGAGGGTGAGACCCTGGGTCGGCGTCTCGTCGATGGCGGTGATGATGTCGCCGGACATGATTCCGGCCTTTGCCGCCGGCGTATCGTCGATCGGCGTGACGACCTTGATCAGACCGTCCTCCTGGGTCACCTCGATGCCCAGGCCGCCGAACTCGCCTTTGGTCTGGACCTGCATGTCTTTGAACGCCTTGGCGTCCATGTAGCTCGAGTGCGGGTCGAGGGACGAGAGCATGCCGTTGATCGCGGCCTCGATCAGCTTGGACTCGTCGGGCTTTTCGACATAGTCGTTACGGATCTTGTCGAACACGTCGCCGAACAGGTTGAGCTGGCGATAGGTGTCGGCGGCGGCAGCGTTGGCGGCCGGGCTGAGGTAGGCAAAGGTTTGCGGCGCCGCGAGCGTCACGGCCGTGCCGAGAACGACGCCCAAACCCAAAAGACCTGCATTCCGATTCATCCGTGCGCCTTTTCGATGTCTGTCTTCGCCCACCACGGCCCCGGATCGATCGCCGTTCCGTCTTTTCTCAGCTCGATATAGAGAACGGGACGGGAAGCGCCAACTGCGGCCGCCGCAGCCATCTTCGTCGACCCGTCGCCGACCACGCCGACGGGCTCTCCCGATAGAACGGCCTCACCACGGGATACGTAGGTGCGCTCCATCCCCGCCAAAAGAACATAATATCCTTCGCCCGCGTCGATTATCAAGAGACGCCCATAGCTCCGGTAGGGCCCTGAATAGAGAACCGAGCCGTCGGACGGCGCGGAGACCACCGCGCCCGGCAGGGTGGCGACCAGGATTCCGTGTTCCGTGCCGCCAACTCCGTCGGAAGAGCCGAACGCCTTAAGAATTGCGCCGGCGACCGGCAGCGGCAGTCGCCCTTTGGCGGTGGAGAAGGCGACTTCCGGGTGAAGCAGGACAGGCTGGAGGTCGCGCGCCTTCTCGGCCTTGACCTCGATTTCACGCGCGGCGTGTTCGTCGGCGGAGCGGGCGGCCTGCTCCTGAGCCTTGCGCTGCGCTTCCTCGGCCTCGATCCTTGCGATCAAATCTTTGAGAGTCGCGGCCTGATTGGCGAGGTCGGCTGCGCGTTTCTGCTGCGAGCCGAGCGCCGCCTCCGCGGAAGACAGCGATTGCTCGCGCGCGTCGACCAACGCGGCGAGGCGTTCCTTCTCGTTCGACAGAGTGGCGACGGCCTTGGCGAGGCCTTCGCGCTGCTCGGCAATTGATGCGCGGGTCGACGACAGGTCCTCGATGTCGTGGCCGAGCCGCTCGGTCTCGGACTTCAGGTTCGCGCTCATGGCGCTGAGCAGCGTTGCCGCACGCACCGCCTCGGCCATGTCGCCCGACCGGACCAGGATCGCCGGAGGAGGATTTGCGCCCATCCGCTGGATGGCGGCGAGAATCTCGACGATCGCGCCATGGCGGTCCTTCAGCGAACGGCTAAGCGCCGCGGCCTTGTCGTTGAGGCTGGTCAGGCGCTGGTCGGCGGCGACGACGCCCCTCTCCGAGTCCTGCACGCGCGCCGTCGTGGCGATGAGCGCCTCCATCAGTCGCGCTCTGTCCATCCGAATCGATTCGATCTCCGACTCGATGTCGCGGCGCTGGCTATCGGACGCCCGAATGGTGTCCTCCACGCCGCGCAGTTCCGTTTCCTTGTCGGCCTTCTGTTGCTCCGCGTTCTGCTGTTCGGGCGTCGCCGCCGGATCGGCGGGGTCCGCGGAAGCGGGCGCAACGACGCCCAGCGCCGCGCCCAACGCCGCGGCGCAGAGCGCGTATCGCACGCCTCTCGCTTCCATCACCCACATGACGCGTCCACAATCATCAAATCTGGCCGGAATCGCGGCCATCAGGCGCGATGATAAGGGTGGCCGGACAAAATCGACAACGCCCGGTAAATCTGCTCGGCCGCCATCACCCGCACGAGTTGGTGCGGCCAGGTCATGGTCCCGAAACTGATCACCTTTTGGGCCTTCGCCCGAAGTGGCGGCGACAAGCCGTCGGGACCTCCGATCACGACTACGTAGGCGCTATGCCCCGCGTCGCGCGCTCGCGCGATGTCCGACGCCCACTCCTCGCTGCTCGGAGAGACGCCCCGCTCGTCCAGCGCGACCAGGACGTCGCGCGGCGCGAGAGCCCTCAAAATCGTGGACGCTTCGTCGTCGCAGCGGTCCTCGGGCCGCCGCGCCCGCGACTCGTCGATCTCGCGCAGATCGACGTCGGAGACGCCAACCGACCTCGCCATTCCCTTCAGCCGCGTGAAATAGCGCTCGAACAACTCGCGTTCCGAGCCGGCCTTCAGCCGTCCGACGCAGATCAGCGCGATTCGCACCCGCGGGCCCGCCCCGTCCGACTCAGACGGCTCTGGCTTCGCCAGGCCGGTCGGCGCCCCATATCTTCTCGAGGTTGTAGAACTGACGCACGTCCGGGCGAAAAATGTGGACGATGGCCTCTCGCGCGTCCAGCAGAACCCAGTCGCACAGAGGCACGCCTTCGACCTTCGGCGCAGGGAAACCGGCCTCACGGCAGGCCTTGATCACCCGATCGGCGATAGCCCCCACATGCGTGCTCGACCGTCCGGACGCAATGATCATCCGGTCGGCGATCGTCGTCTTGCCGACAAGATCGATGGCAATGATGTTGTCCGCCTTGGCGTCTTCGAGACTGGTCAAAATGACGTGCGACAGCGGATCTAGCGTCCCTACGCCTGCCGAGGACTTTTCGGCCTTCCGCGTCGTATTCGGATGGGGCGTGAATGTCAGCGTCGCGTTCCTCTCGACGCGGGATCGAACGGCCCGCGCTCAGCCCCTAGATTAGGCGAAAGCACAGGGCTTTCAAGCCTCGACCGGCTTCAGACCGTCAAAACGATCTTTCCTACATGCGCGCCGTCGTCGATCCGCGCGTGCGCCTTCGCCACGTCGGCGAGCGGGAATACGGAATCGATGACGGGTTTGCATCGTCCGGCTTCGAGCAGCGGCCAGACTTTCGCCTCCAGCGCCTCGGCGATGACCGCCTTTTCCGCGGGCGAGCGGGGACGTAGCGTCGAGCCGGTGTGGACGAGCCGCTTCTGCATGAGCGGCCTGAGGTCGATCTTGGGCTCCGGCCCGCGCAGGAAAGCGATCTGGACGATCCGGCCGTCTGTGGCCGCGGCGGCGTAGTTGCGCGCCACGTAGTCGCCCCCGACCATGTCGAGAATCACGTTCGCGCCGCGTCCCCCGGTCGCCGCCAGGGTTTTCGCGACAAAGTCGCCGGCGCGGTAGTTGACGGCGACGTCGGCGCCGAGCCGCTGGCATGCGGCGGCCTTTTCGTCCGAGCCCACCGTAGCGATCACCGTCGCGCCGAACGCCTTGGCGAGTTGGATCGCCGTCGTGCCGATCCCAGAAGTCCCGCCGTGGACGAGCAGCGTCTCCCCGGCCTTGAGCGCGCCGCGGTCGAAGACGTTGGTCCAGACGGTGAAGTAGGTCTCGGGAATCGCCGCGGCGTCGACGGCGGTGAGGCCCGCGGGCAGCGGGAGGGCGTTCGATTCGTGCGCGAGACAATATTCGGCGTAGCCGCCGCCCGGCACGAGCGCCGTCACCCGCGCCCCTTCCGGGAACCGAGAGGCGCCGGGGCCGCGCGCGACGATGACGCCTGCGACCTCGAGGCCGAGGATGTCGCTCGCGCCGGGCGGCGGCGCGTAAAGGCCCATTCGCTGGAGGACGTCGGGCCGGTTCACCCCTGCGGCCTCGACCTTGATCACGATTTCCCCGGCTCCAGGGACCGGAATCGGGCGCATCTCGATCGCGAGCGCTTCGGGACCGCCCGGACGGACCGCCACGACGGCGCGCATCGTCTTCCGAGGGTCGGTCATAGCGCATCTCCAGCCTTGGACGCCGTCTTCTCCGCGATGAGCGGGCGGGCGTCAACCGTTCACAGGGACGCGGATCGGAGGCTGGAATTCGATCGACGAGGGAGACATCGCGCGGTCTTGGCGGAGCTTGGGGGATTGAACGAAGCCGCTATCGCGGCGGAGGCGGAAGCGAGCGGGTGAGGGGCGGGATGGAGTGAAGGTCCTCCTGCCTGAGAGGATGGGGTGTTCAAAGCCCACTC
>NZ_JBKQOT010000140.1:0-2911 GCF_052145395.1 Roseiarcus sp. | reverse complement strand
AAATAGTGTTCGCTCGGCGAACGGGTCAAGTCGACACGAAGCGGAAGTTTATTTTGCGCGGCTCATGGGATCGCCCAAATTTAACATGTTACGTTCGCTAGTTTCATATCAAGTGTCGATTCGACCCGAGATAGCCGACCAGACAGTTTGGTTTGAGGGCTTCATTGCCCAGATTGCCTCCCGACAAAGCTCCGAAGCGGTTCAAGAAGTTGATTGCATATGTATAGCCTCCGTTCTTAAGACACGTGCAATCGGGCCAAGCCGCAGGGCGAAGCACAGCGCAGGACAGCGCAGGCGGCGAGTGTCGCGCTTAAGCGGTAAGCAGTAGCACCCAATCCGGGTCTCCTGCACTGTTGTTGCCGCTCGGCGAGAAGGAGTGCGTCCCGCTGTTCGTGAACGGGCTGCCGCTGATGGTCGAGGACGATCCGCTGGTCGGGTCGACCCACTTCGCCGTCACCGGCCCGGCGAACTGGTTCATCCGCACGGTCAACGACTGCGCCGAGCCCTGCGAGAAATAGGCGACCGACAAATGCGCTCCGCCGGTCAGGCTGTCAGCGGCTTGGCTGATGTAAGCGTCCCAGTTGTAGGCCCGGCCCGTTCCGACAAGGCTTGCCGTGCTCCAACCGGTCGAGCCGGTCGTGTCGAGCGCCCGGCCGAAGTCAGGCTGCAACGTCCACCAGTTGATGCTTTTAAGGAATGCGAGCCACGTCTGGACGTCCGAGACGCCATCGGTCATATGGGATTGCCACCCCAACGGAAACTTCCAAGTCCACGCGGTCCCAAAGATATAGCCGCCGAGGCCGCCCGCCAGAATGAGCCACCACGGCTGCTTGCGATAGGTAATCGCGCTCGATCCGTCGCCGATAAGATTCTCACCGAGGTAGTTCGCCTCCAAGAGGATGACCGGGCATGGGGAGGCCAAGTTCGTGCCGGCCACGCCGCGGAACGATGTTCCAGAGCCATTATAGGCGACGCCGGTGTAGCCGTAGGTCGGGCCATAGGTGTAGGAGCCGTTAATGCCTTTGGACCCGAACACCGAGCCGAACGACCCGTACCCGCCCTCGTTGTCGAATGAGGTCGAGAAGCCTGAGCCGCCGCGCGGAGTGTCGAATAGCTCGATGGTCATCAGGTGGTTCGGGTCGGCGGCGAGGATGCCCTTCGCGAGGTTCTGAAACGACTGAAAAATTGCGCTGCTAGTCACCTGAAGGTCATTGCCGAGATGCCAGATGACGTCCGCATTCTTGAATCTGTTGCCGAGGAACTGGCCGTAGGAATAGCAGGCCATATTGCCAGCCTTGACGAGGTCCGTCGCCCCGATATTGCCTTCATACGGATTGAGAATCGCCGTCATGCCGAGCGCGTTGATCGCGCCGACGTACGTGTCCATCAGAGTCCAGTAGGCGGGGTTCGTCGCGTAGCCGGTAGTGATCGCGCCATCATTGCTGAAGGCGTAGACCGCGCCGCTTGCCGACGTCGCGCCGTAGGGATAGGTCGCCCTGACATATGACGTCGCGACTAGATCGAACTGGATCGCGGTGAAACCCTGACTCGCCCTCGTGCTCAGGTAGTTTGTGACGTCGGAGCCGTAGATGTTGACCAGCGTCTGGGCGCTGTCGGCGAGCATCAGCCACGGTGATCCGTTCTTGACGAAGTGCCTGCCGTTCGAACTCGCCGCGACGTAGGGCGATGACGACGCCTTGGCCGGAGGCGCGAGGGCCAAGGCCGCGCCCCCTAAGAGCAAGCTCCTGCGAGACACCCCACGCATGTTTCAACGCCGCCGCCGTCACCCAGAAGTTGGCCAACCCTGACTTGTCCGTCCAAGTCGCGCTGGCCGCGTGGACATTACATCACCCCGCACGAAAGCAAACTAATCGAGCGCAAAATATTGGAGTGTCGGACGCTTTCTATCTCCGATGCAACGCTCCCACATTGACATCGTGACGCACACAATACGGTAGCCTCAGTCGAAAGTCTGCTCCCGCCCAATTGAAGCGTCCAAGACCGTGGTCTGCTAGGTCCGCAATACGTCGATTCGCGCCGTTCAATCGCTTGGGAGGAATGTTACGCATTGGGTCGAGCTGATGCGTTCGAAACTTGTTTCAGAGGACGGTCGCTCCTGGCGCTTGGCGCCGCAGGAAGAATGGATCCGGCATCCCTAAATGTAGTGGGTATCTGCGTTAACCCTATAGGCACGCAGCTCCAGCACTATGACCCCGCGCCCGTCGCAAATGGACCGGAAATTGCCGGCCGTCGGTTGGTCAACAGGCCGTGCGCCTGAAGGACCCGGGCCACTCGGCGAATGACTTCGAAAGGCAGGTCGGAACGTTCCGCGATGTCGAGCAAGGAATGGGCGCCGTCGGAAAGATTGAGCACCCATAGTATGGCCATATTCTCAGTCGCGATATCCTTCTTTCCCCCGATACGTCCATAAAGCCCGCGCCTTCCCAGCTGCGGTTCGCACTTTGGGATCGTATTGCTGTATACCGCGTCGCTTTCGATGATATCGATCGTCTTGACGATCACGCTATAGGACTCCAGTAGGTGCTCTGGCCTTATGAAAGAGAGATTGTCAGCCGACGTGTGATATTGGGGAATCGTGCCATACTTGCTGCGCTGAAATAGACCAACAGGCAGATTGAAGCCTGGAGAACAATACTGACGTTCATCATAGCCATAGGGCGAGAAATCTTCGATCGTCGCCGTCAGCCCAGAGTGGCGAAGAACATGGGCGATCACGCGATCGATGGCCGAGCCCCCGCGACGGCTTTTCTTGTAGGTTGGACCTCCCCCGTCGCCCACCATGGAGACGACGAGCCCGTGCTTGATGCGGCTGCTGGCCTCTTCGTTGTGCGCCAACCAGGCGATTGCCCCTATCGTCCCGGGCGCGAACAGGAATCTGTAGTTGTACCTC
>NZ_JBKQOT010000139.1:0-3969 GCF_052145395.1 Roseiarcus sp. | reverse complement strand
CGTGAGCGCGATGTCGGTCTTGTCCTTCTGCAGGAGCTGGAAGATCCAGTGACCGAGTTCGATGTTACGGTTGCCCGCGGTTTTGGCTTGGCGAAGGCCGAGAATGAAGGCCTCGTAGCCGACACGGTTCAGTTTTCCGGCGACTGATTCAACACTGATGTCTGCGCCCATCCCGAACCCCTCCCTAATTCGCTCTCGATCCCTTGCGCCGCCGGTCGAGGCGGCTTTCGACATGAAAATGCGCGTCCCTGCGAATCGTCTCGTCCGACTTGGACCAGTTCGGCGCCATCCAACTGGTCCAGCCGAGTTGCGCTTTTTGGCCCAGGCGAACCGGCGTGATTTCGCCGGCTGGTATCGCGAGCTCCATGTCCCAGTCGTACTCCTCGCCCGTGTAAAGGAAAATTGCGTCGGCGATTTCGAGCGCGAGGGGCGAACCGGGCAGGAACTGCTTGAAATGTTCAATCTCGCGTACGTAGACCCGGACGCGGAACTTGTTGTCGACCCCGTACATGCTGGAGCCGGCGACGCAATCGACGCCGAGACCGCTGTTCTTCGACCCGAGGCTGGTTTGTTCGCTCGGCTCAAGCATCAGCCAGGCGCCGACGAACTCCTCAATCTCGACGCGGGTCTTGAGCAGGCTCGCCAGAAACGACCGGAGCCGCGAGGCGCTCTTGACCCGGGGCGCAAGCAGTCCAGCGAACTGCAGCTTGGCGAAGTCGGAGATCGAGTCGGCGTTTCGGAACGCGCGCGTGCCGATGCCGATCGTCGAGCCGATGTAGGCGAGAAATCGGTCCTCATCGGGTCGGTCGTTTTGGGCGACGGGCTGCGAATCCGCCCACGCCCGAAAGAAAAGGGCGAGGAACCGGCGCTGGAAGATATCGACGAACTCGACGAAAGCGTCATCTCGCTCGCGGAGCCAGCCCCACGCCTCCTCGGTCGTGGTGAGCGGCAACGCCCCCTGCGGCCCGAACATTCCGAGGAACCGCGCCTTGAGCCGGACGCGGCCGCTTGCGTCGGCGTTCGCCGATTCGACGTTCGAGTCCGGGAAAGCGAAATAAGGATTTTCGCCCACGGTGACGAACTCGTCGGCGAGCGTGCGCGCGTCGCCGATGCGCGGCTTTCCCGGATTCTCCCGCTCCAGCCGGCGCAGGACGGTGAACAGGTCGAACTGCCAGGGCTCGGCCAGGAGCTCGCTGCGGTAGGTCACAGGACGCCCCTAAGGCCGATGCGCGGCGGCCAGCGCATAATTTGGCCGCGCTCGGGGCTTCGTACGACCGTTTGGGTGAAGTGGTTGATTGCGACGTATTCGGCGAAGAAGCGGTCGAGAACCGCGCCGAGGAGAAACGCCCCCGAGCCCTCGAACGCCTTTTCCTCCAGCACGACCGTGATTTCCAGACCGCGGGCGGCGGCGGCGCCTTCCGGCTGACGGAGCCGCCGCACAATCGGGCGCGTATCCACGCTCTTGATGCCGCGAATCTTTCGATCGGTCGCGTTGTCGGCCAGGTCGGCGAACAGGATCATCATCTCCTGCAGCGCTTTGGCGCCGTCACCGCCGGCGCGCTCGGCCAGCCCCAGATGGTTGAGGCTAAGCATGCTGACCAGACGCCAGGCGACCTCGCCAGTTGAGACCTCTTGTCCTCTGTTTTCGAACGCCGCCAGCGGCGGCTCGAACGGACGGGTCGGCCCGGCGACGCAGCGCAGCACGAGCTCAGCGTCCTCCAGAAAGCGGAAATCTGCGCCGCTCTCGCCGACCGGAAGGTGCTGCGCGAGGTGCCGGTTGGTGCACAAAGCTTGGACGCTCAGCTCCGCCACGCGCTGGACCTCGTTCGGGTCGCTGCGCTCGCCGAGCGACAGGAAGACGTCGGAGCCGGCGTAGGCCGACACTTGGCCGTACTTCTTCTCCTCGACCGTCAGTCTGCGCGGCGCCCGGCGGATGGTGTAGGAGAGGCCGGTCGCGGAACGCGCGGCCGTCGCCGAGTAGAGCGGCTCGACCGGGACCTTCTGCGGCGCGCCGGGGATGTGGGCGAAGACTTTTGTCACCCGGTTGGTCTCGAAATCGAGCAACCGGCTGCGGTCGGGAATGACGGCGAACTCAAACTGGTTCGAGCGCACCGGAATGCGATCGAGCGTCTTGTCGAACAGGTTGACGCCAGGCGCGGCGTAGAGCGCAAAGAACTCCTTGCGCACCGCCGCGGCGAGTTGCGGTTTCACCTCGTCGAAGGCGAGGACGATGTCGACGGTCTTGGCCTCGAGACGGCCCGAGACCTCAGCGAGTCCGTTCAGGTCGAAACCGAGAAAACGGCGGGGAAAGGCGAAATAGTCGCGCAGGAAGTCAAAGCCGCGGAATAGCTCATGGTCGTTCGGGATCAGCGACTCGTTCTCGCCGAAACCGATCTGCTGCACCATGTCCGGGCGGCCTGCGGCGTAGACCGGGTCGCCGAACGAATCGAGGACGCGGAAATAGAGGCCGCGGCAATGCGCGAACAGCTGCTCGTACATCGCCACCGCGTCAACTTCGGAACCGAGCAGGTGAAACCGCAGGGAGCGGACGCGGCACGCCGAGAACCGGAGCTCGGGCTTGGCGTAAGCCTCCTTGTCTGCGGGCTCGTCCTCCGGTCTTCCCGCCGCGCGGACAGTGAGTTGCAGCCGCAGGCAGGCGACGCAGTCGCCTCCGGCGCCAGGGACGAGCGCCTGCACAGCCGCCGTGCTGGTGAGGTAATCGGCCTTGACGATGTCGAAGGGCCACAAGGAGATCGGCGTGGCGAGGGTGAAACGGCAGGCGATGTTGCGCTGCGCCTCGCGGTAGGTCGCATCGAAAAAGGCGCCGCGAGCGATCGTGCGTCCCTCGCGCAACGAAGGGTCGCCGTATTTGGGCGCCGCCTGGACGAGCACGAAAGACGGAGTCGGGGCGAGATAGTGCGGCGCGATCTGATCGATCAAGTTGGTGGTGAAATCAGCGAACTCGTGCTTGAGCTTGAGCTGCACCCGAGCCGCGAGGAAGGCGGCGCCCTCGAGCAGCCCGCCGATCATCGGGTCGATCTTGTCCTCGAGAAGGCCCCCCAGCCGCTCGGCCACGCCCGGATACGCTTGGGCGAACTCCGCCGCCTGTTCCCGCAGGATCGCCAGCTCCTGATTGTAGAACTTGAGGAACTCGCGGTTCATCGGTCAGAGCCGATCGATTCTGATCTTGCCCGAATCCAACTCGACCTCCGCGACAAACTGCATGGGAACGTTCACCGGCTGCATTCGGAGATCGGCGGTGACCAGGAAGCGCACTCTGAGCTCGTCTGGTGACACTTTGTCGTCCCGGCGCACCTTTATCGACTTCGCCGCGAGCCGCGGCTCGAAATCGTGCAGGGCTGTTTCGATCTCCCTCGCCACCCCATGAACCGCGTCTTCGTCGATCGACATGCGCGCGAGGTCGCGCAATCCGAAATTGAGAACCGATCGGCGCACCTCCGGGACATCGGACAGATCTTCCGCCGATTCCATATTTACGGTGTTCATCAGCGCACTGACGTCCTCGCCGACGAGCTTGCGTAACTCGCCTTCGGTAATCGGCGCACGGGTTGTCACGCGCCGCGACGCCAGCACACGATCGCCATCTTCGCGGACGTCGACCGCAACCGCCGCATCGCGCTCGCGATGCGCGGCGCGAAAAGCATGCATCAACGGCGGCGCCAGCCGATCGCTCTTTTTGGCGGCCATCGGGGGGTTCCTGCCGTCGCGCCTAGCGGTCGTTGCAGCGGATCGCGGCCGGACCCAGGCGAACCGAGTTGTAAGAATCTGCACGGGGAAGGTCTTGCTGGTGTCCGTATCTTCGAAGGTCAACGAGCCGTTGGTGGACACATACTCCAATCCCGCCACCGCGGTGCCGGGCAGCGTGCTGAAATCCACCGAGATCGGACTCGTATGGCCATTCGTGCGGAGGACGGTGACGTAGAGGAACCCGGCGCCTTCCCCGACGAC
>NZ_JBKQOT010000138.1:0-2508 GCF_052145395.1 Roseiarcus sp. | reverse complement strand
GGCGCCTATGGCTCAACAATATCTGATCGGGTCGACTGACCTTGACAGGGCGTCACTTGCACGGGTCGGAGAAAGGGATTCCCTCGATTCGTACTTGGAGCTCTCCGAAGTCATAAGGGAGCGTTGCGGGCCTGAGGTCGCGTCCCTGTTCGCCGAGCCGGTGCGCGGCTTCAACCGCAACACCAGCACGCCGAACGTCACATGGTTCGCCTCGTATGAGGGAACGCCCTATCCATTTACTCAACTCGACTCCGCCGCTCTGAAACCGGTCGCCGAAATCCTCCGGCTTCGGCTGAAATCGCTTGGCGAGCTCCTTTCCGATCCCCGCCTCGGACCGCGGCTGGCGTCGTGGCTCTACGTCCTCACTCCGGCAGATATCCTGTCGATCAGCGGCCAGCCGGTGATCAAGAACTGGGGCATGATCCCGGCCGAGATCTCGGGAACTGAAGAAGCGCGGGAAGCGCACTTCCGACGGACGATCGAACCTTACACGCCCCGTCTGCCCCTCCCGCCGTTAAACGGCGAGGAGGCGCAATCGTTCGTTCAACGGCTTGCCCAGCTCGCCGCGCGCGACACCTCGATCGCCGCTCGACCCGCGCTCGGGCGGGCGGCTTCGGGGGACGAGACGCGCGCATCCGCGCCGCCGGTGCAACCGCCGGGCGTCGCGAGTTCCCCGGGGCGGCCGTGGCTTGCGCCGCTCGTCGCAACCGTCATCGCAGGCGCTTGCCTGGCGGCGATCGAGCTCTTGCACCTGCTCGTCTATCCTCCGCCGGATCTCGCCGCGCTCGCTCACGCCGACGTCGAAACCCAAAAAACGGTCAACGAAGCGCTCGAGGAGAGGCTGCGACAACTTCGGGCTCTGTCCGGAAAAGTCTGCCAGAATGTTCCGGGCGTCGCGACCCCGCCCGACGGCGCCGACTTCCGGACGCTTCTGCCTGCTCCCCCGGAGAAGAGCCAGGCGACGCCCGCGCCCACGCCGGAAGAGCCGCAGCCGGCGGCCACGACCATGGCGGACCTCCTGAACAAGGCGACGGTGCTCGTCCTGACGAAGGACGGCACGGGGTCCGGCTTCTTCATTTCCGACCGCGACATCGTGACCAATCACCACGTCGCGGCCGACTTCGACGTCGTCAAGGTCGGCAGCAAGGCGCTCGGCGGTTTTGTCGATGCGAGAGTGGTCGCGGTCGGCCCGGGTCGCGAGCGCGGCACGCGGGACGTCGCGGTCCTCGAAATCGAGCCGAAGGCGGGATCGGAAGCGCTGCGAATCGCGGCGGTTCCGGCCCAGCTCGCGCCGGTCACCGCGGCCGGGTTCCCGGGCGCCGTGCTCGAAACGATGCGCATGACGCCGGGCGGTCCGGCGCCAGAGCCGAACCTCACTCAGGGCGTGGTGACATCGCGTCAGAGGCAGGAGCCGGAAGGCGTGGGCACGATCATTCACACCGCGACGATCGGTCATGGAAACTCAGGAGGTCCGCTAGTTGATGAAGGCGGGTGCGTGGTCGGGGTGAACTCCTGGCTCGCCCTGGATACGGCGGGGGAACAGATCTTTCAGACCTTCGACCAGGCGCTCGACTCCTCGGAGTTGCGCAAGTTCCTGGACGAGAAGGGCGTCAAATACGCCGCGTCCGACTCGCCGTGTCCCGCGTCGCGCCTCCATCCGCCCGCACTTCCCGCCCCCACGCCTGCGCCGTCGCCCGGCGCTCCGGCGCCGGCTCATCCGTGATCGCCGACAATGGCCGCCTACCGTTTCGCCACGACGCGCCTCAGAGGCCTTCATACGGCGGGACGCGCGGCCGATCTCCAGCACGCGCTCATCTCGGCGCTGCTCACGCGCTATCTCGGCCAGGAATACGCGGGTCTGTTCGCGGACTTCGATGTGCGAGACAGCGACACGCGCGACTGGTTCGTCGATGCAGCCCCTGCGCCGGTTCCGCTCGCGCGTCTTCCTGAAGATGACCAACGCGCGATCCGCGCCCGCGCCGCGGACATGATCGCAGCGGTACGCGGCCTCGCCGACCGGATCGAGGCCCAGGGAGCGGAGGGCCGGAATGTCGCGCGTGTCTTGCGCGACGCCACTGTTTTTCCGCCGGGCGACCTGTGGTTTTATCGAGGTGCTCCGCTGATCGTGAACTGGGGCTACAGCCGGGACGAAACAGTCTCGCGAGGCGCCCCCGAAATTTCGGCGCAGATTCGTCTTGCGCCTTCCGTGGAGCCAGTTGTCCCGGTAGAGTCGAGGAAAGCGCCTGCCACCCCACCTCCCGAGACCGTCCGACGACCATCGGTTTCTCTCGCGGCCGCAATGCTGCTGTGGCTTCTTTTCGCGCTGACTATCGGCCGCCTCTATGGCGATCTCCTGCCGGCCTGCGGTGTCAAATGGCCCTTCCGTCCGGGCGCGGCCATCGGGGACTGTCCGGCCGTCGTCGCGGATTATCCGGTCTTCCGGGAATCGGTCCGTCTGCAGCGCGCGGTGGAGCAGGCCGAACTGTCCGTCGCCGAAGAGGCCCAAGC
>NZ_JBKQOT010000137.1:0-2514 GCF_052145395.1 Roseiarcus sp. | reverse complement strand
GCACCTGCTGGTTCGGCATGTTCGTAACGCAATCCCGGATCGCTGGTCCGGAGCCGCCGCCGGTTTTCCTTTCGACCCTTCGGGTCTCGGGTGAGGAAGACGGATGGGTCAGTCACATATCCGCGGGGGCGCTCTGATCGACCGGCTGGAAACGCTCGCGTCGACGTTGGGCGGCCATCTCGCCCAAAGTTATGTCGCATCGGGCGATCCGGACGCCGACCCGCGCGAATTGACCTTTGCGCAACTGGTCGGGGACGTGCGACGGCGCTCGAACGCGCTTTCCTTCCTCGGCGTTGCTCCGTCCGATGTCATCGCCTTCGCCGCGCCGCTTTCCGAGACTTCGTATCCGATGCTGGTTGCCGGGATGATCACGGGGACGCTTGCCCCGGTGAATTACTTCCTCGAGGCCGATGCGCTGATCCGCATTCTCGGCGCCCAGGGCGCGACGGTGTTGCTGGTCCATCGGAGTTTTGACGACGGCGCGGATATTCTCGACCGGCTGAAACGGGTCCACGAGGCGCTTCCGTCGCTTCGCTTCCTCAGTTTCGGCGTCGGCCCGGCGGTCGAGGGAGCCACCGACATCGAGAGCGTCGCGATCGCGCAAACGGCGTCAGAATGGATCACGCCCGCACGAAACCGCTCACGCGATCACGTAGTGGCGCTTTTCCATACCGGCGGCACGACCGGCCTGCCCAAGTTGGCGCCTCACACCGAGGCGATGTACGACGCCATGCTCGCCTCCTGCGGAGCGGGCGAGGGAACGGCGCCGGCCGAAACCATGCTCTCCGGCCTGCCGCTCTTCCACACCAGCGGCGCGCTTCAGGCGGGCGTCGTCCCTCTCTTCAATGGAACGCGCTTGGTGATTCCGTCGACGCGCGGGTTCCGGGACCCCAAAGTGATTGCGAATTACTGGCGCTTTGTGCGCCGCTATTCGATCACGATCGGCGCCGGCGTGCCGACAGTCCTTGCCGCCTTGACCGCGATCGAGCCCGACGGTCCGATCAGCTCCCTCAAGCGCATCGTGGTCGGCGGCGCGCCGATTGCGCGGGCGACCATCGGCCGCATCGCCGAGCTGACCAATGGCGCGGAGGTCGTCGAAGGCTGGGGCATGACGGAGACCTGCGGCTTCTCGGTGATGAACCCGCACGGCCGCACGAAGGTCGGATCGGTCGGAATCCCCTTCACTGGCGTGGAAACCGAGATTCGCAAATTCGTCGGCGGCGACGAGGTCGGACAGCGCTGCGCGGTCGACGAGGCGGGCGAACTCGTCGTGCGCGGCGACATCGTGATCAAGAGCTACTTCGTTCCGCGCCGCGGTTCGCACACCCGCGACGGCTGGCTGCGCACGGGCGATCAGGGTCGCATCGACGCCGATGGCTATCTCTGGATCACCGGCCGCCTGAAAGACATCATCATTCGCAACGGTCACAATATCGATCCGGCCGTCATAGAGGAACCGGCCTGTCAGCATCCTGCGGTGCAACTGGCCGCGGCCGTCGGCAGGCCGGACAAATATGCCGGCGAGTTGCCGGTGCTGTATGTTCAGTTGAAGCCGGGCGCGAGCGCCGCCGCCGAGGAGATCGAGGCCTTCGTGCGCGAGCGGTTCGTCGAACGCGCCGCGGCGCCCAAGGCGGTGCACATCGTCGCCGAAATTCCCTTGAGCGGCGTGGGCAAGATTTCCAAGCTCAAGATCCGTCGCGCCGCGATCGCCGCGGTCTTCCAGGAAGAGATCGACCGTCTGCCGATCGCCGCGCTGAAGATCCGCGCCCGCACGGAGGAGGACAGTCTGGCGGGCGAGCGCGTCGTCTTGTCCTGCGAGGGGTTGGGCCCGCCCGATGCCGATCGCCGTCAGATGGTGGCGCAAGCGCTGGAAGGCTACACGGTTCCCTATCGTTGGGACGAAACCGGGGGCGCCGCGTGAGCCGGCTGGCGGGAAAAGTTGCGCTGGTGACGGGCGGCGGCCGCGGCATCGGCTCGAGCCTGGTTCAGCGGTTGGCGGCCGAAGGCGCGCGGCTCGTCGTCAATGATCTCGATCCGGAGCTCGCCGGGGCCGCGGCCAAGGCCGTCCGCGACGCCGGCGGCGAGGCCATAGCCTTCGCCGGCAACGTGACGGACGCAGACTTCGCGCCGCGCTTCATCGGCGCCGCGCTGGACGCCTTCGGCGACATCCACATCCTCGTCAACAATGCGGGCTACGTGTGGAACGCTCCGTTGCACAAGATCGGCGAAGAGCAATGGGACGCGATGCAGGACGTGCACCTCAAGGCGCCGTTCCGCATCCTGAAGGAATTGCGCGGGCGCCTCGACGACCGCATCGCGCGGGAGCGCGCGGCCGGGACGCGCGTCCACCGCAAGGTGGTCAATGTCTCGTCCGTCGCGGCGACGGGGGGCACTGCCGGACAGGCGAACTAGAGCGGTTCCCTGTTACGCGACTCCATATCCGCAGTGTAGGAAGAAATTCTCGCATTCCTTGCGCGTCAGCGTTGCGCAGCATGCGACGATCGCGACGTCCAA
>NZ_JBKQOT010000136.1:0-5348 GCF_052145395.1 Roseiarcus sp. | reverse complement strand
GCCTGTCAAAGGATTTCGAGGCGACAATCGAATCCTCACTCGCATGGCTCCAATTGGCCCTCGCTTTCCTCCTTATGCGAAGGATTGCGCGGAAAAACGAAGCCGTTTGAATTTCGAGTCGGGCTCTAAGGCCCCGGGCGTCCGCACGCTTCCGGGTCGCGGACTGAAGGGATCGGTCCGGCCGGCCGTTGATAAATTCGCTGCCTCAGTCCACATTCGGGCGCCGGTTCGGCCGGGACTTCGCCGCGGGAGCGGCCGGAAGCCGGTCCGGACGGGCGAAAACGGGCGAAGCAGCGAACGCAGGCGATCGGCTCGACGAGGGAGGGTTCAGTGACAGAATACAATATCCACACGATGCTGCGCGCGGTCGCGGCGGCGGCTCTGGCGGTCGGCGCCGTGACGGCGGCGCACGCGGCCGATCCGGTCGCGAAATGGTGCGAGGGGGTCAAGATCGCCGCCTTCCCGGGCGGTCCGCAAGGCGGCGTCTTCGCCAACAATGTCTATAACGGCTACCGGCAGGCCGAGCTCGATCTCGGGCCGAAAGTGACCTACTACTTCTCCAACTGGGACCCCAACACGATGTTGACCCAGTTGCAGCAGGCCATCGCGACCAAGGTCGACGGCATCGCCTTCATGGGCCATCCGGGCGACGCCGCGACCGACCCGCAGATCGAAAAGGCCTTCGCGCAAGGCATCATCTTCACCACGGCGAACTCGGCTTTGCCCGAGGCGCAGAAGAAATTCGGCCCTCAAGGCATGGGCTACGTCGGCGCGCCGAACCACGCCGCCGGCTACGCGCTCGGCGCCGAGGCGGCCAAGCGCGCGGGCATCAAGGCCGGCGACGCGGCCTTCGTCTGGGGTCTGAAAGGCCAGGGCGGAGACCGCGGCTCGCGCACGGTCGGCGTGATCGAGGCGATCGAGAAGGCGGGCGGCAAGGTCATCTACCAGGAGATCGACAAGGCGACCGACGCCGATCCGAACGCCGGCACGGCGACCTTCGTCGGCGTGATGAAGGCCAATCCCGACGTCAAGCTGGTCGTCACCGACCACGGCGCGGTGACGGCGAACGTCGGCGTCTACGCCCGCGCCGCCTCGCTGAAGCCCGGCCAGGTCTTCTTCGCCGGCTTCGACATGTCGCCCAACACCGCCAAGGCGGTCAAGGACGGCTATCAGGACCTGGTGATCGACCAGCAGCCCTACCTTCAGGGCTATCTGCCGATCCTCAACATCTGCCTGACCAAGAAATTCGGCTTCTCCGGCCTCGACATCAACACGGCGGGCGCATTCGTCGACCCCAAGAATGTCGACGTCGTCGCGCCGCTGGCGGCGAAGGAAATCCGGTAGGCCTCAGCAGCACGAACCAAAACGGAGGCGTCGCCCGCGGCGGCGCCTCGATTCCTGTGAGAAGGGTCAGGCGGCATGGCGGAGCCTGCGACATCCAACGCCGGCGAGCCGCCGGTGATCGAACTCAAGAACGTATCGAAGACCTTCGGCGAAGTCCGGTCGCTGGCCGACGTCAATTTCCGAGTGGACCGACGGGAGATCGTGGGCCTGCTCGGCGACAACGGCGCCGGCAAATCGACCCTCATCAAGGTGGTGATGGGCTTCCACACGCCCGATCCGGGCGGCGAGATCTACTTCCACGGCAAGCAGGTGGACGACTGGTCGGTCGCGCGGGCGCGCAGCCTCGGGATCGAGACCGTGTACCAGGAACGGGCGCTGTGCGAGAAGCAGCCGATCTGGCGCAATATGTTCATGGGCCGGGAGCTGCGTAACCGCTTTGGCCTGCTCGACGTCGAGCGCATGAAATCGGAATGCGCGCGGCTGATGAGCGAGCACATGGGGTTCACCTCGGCCGCCGTCCATCCCAACAACGTGGTCGCAACCATGTCCGGCGGCGAGAAGCAGGGCGTGGCGATCACCCGGGCGCTCTATTTCGAGGCCCAGCTCGTCATCCTCGACGAGCCGACCATGGGCCTCTCGCTCACCGAGACCAAAAAGACCCTCGACTTCGTCCGCCACATCAAGGAGGTCGGCAAGTCGGCGATCTTCATCGACCACAACATCTTCAACATCTATCCGGTCGTCGACCGGCTCTACGTGCTCGATCGCGGGCGGGTCGCTGGCGTCTTCAACCGCTCGGAGATCACGATGGACGCGCTGATCGAGCGGCTTTACCACGTCGCGCGGACCGGCGAGATGGAGATGCCGTCATGACTGGAGACGCTTTGCAAGCCCGTCCGGTCGGCAACCGAGGCGCCCCCTCGTCGTTTCTTCTGCGCTACGGAAGCCAGATGGGAATCATCGGCGTGGGCTTCGCGATGTGGCTCGCCTTCGTCGCCGCCGCGCCGCGCGTCTTCATGGACATCGACATCTATCGCGCCTTCGCCGAGACGACGCCCCTGTTCGGCATCGTGGCGCTGTCCTTGACCTTCGTCGTCATCACCGGCGAGATCGACCTGTCGTTTCCCTCGGTGATGGCGCTCGGGACCGCGGCGTTCTGCCTCGTCACCGCCTACGGCGGCGCGCCGTGGTGGGTCGGCATCATTTGCGGGCTCGGGACCGGGGTCCTCTGCGGGCTCGTCAACGGCTTCCTGGTTGCCTCGCTGAACATCCCGTCGCTGGTCATCACCATCGGCACGGGGTTTTTGTTCCGCGGCCTCGAGCTCGTGCTGATGAACGGCACCGGCGTGCCGATGACGGCCGAACAATATCCTGAGATGCACGCGCTTCTTCGCGAGCCGCTGTTCGGCTTCCCGGTTCAGACGCTGTGGATGGTCGCGATCCTGATCGCCGAATGGATTTTGCTGAACCGGACCCAGTTCGGCGCGCACGTCTTCCTGACCGGCGACAATTCGACCAGCGCGCGGCTGATGGGCGTCAACGTCGGCAGGGTCAAGATCAAGGCCTTCGTGCTCGTCGGCGTCACCGCAGTGTTCAGCGGGATGATGAGCTCAATCTACGGCTATTACTTCTGGCCGAGCACCGGCGACGGCTCGCTCCTCAACACGATCGCCTCGGTGTTCCTCGGCGGCACGTCGGTGTTCGGCGGCACGGGCTCGGTTGTGGGGACGTTCGTCGCCGCGTTCATCATCGGGGCGATCAACGCGGGAATCGTCTCGGCGGGCGTCAACGCCTTCTACACCCAGCTCGCCTTCGGCCTCGTGATCGTCATCTCGGTCGTGCTCCAGACCCTGATCGACCGCCGCATCAGGCGGCAGTCGCTGACCGGGCGATAAGAGAGGGCGGATTTGCGATTCGGCGCTTTGGGCGGAGTGCGATCATTCGAACCTGCGACCCGGGTCGCGTCGAGGACCTCTTGGCGAATTTTTATGGCCTGCCGCATCCCGCATAGCCTGAACTGCCTAACAGGTGGGACACAATCGACATGGACATGCGACATGACTGCGCGCGACCGGTCCCGCATTGCAATCATCATTGCGCGGCGGGGCCGTCCAGACATGGACTCGGGTGCAGCGAGTGAGACAGAGAATGCGCCAATCGTTTCCGACGCATGCCAGAACGCCGCGCTCTCGGCACGCCGCGCCGGACTCCCGACGCCGACCGGCCTTCCCGACACCTGGGACACCCATCGACTCCCCATCGGCGCCCGCCGTGCTGTATGGTGAGGATGAACATTCACACCGGTGGTCCGCGGCGCGCGCGGACACCAGACGAGGAAGTTGAAAACCGATGACGCAGCAGGGCGCCGGCGCGACCGCGGCGATCGCCGAGGGCCACACATCGCTGGGAGTCGAACTCGGGTCCACCAACATCAAGGCGTGCCTCATCGGGCCGGACCACCAGGTCCTCGCCACGGGCAGCCACGGCTGGGAGAACCAGTTCGTCGACCGCCTCTGGACCTACTCCGAAAGCGCGATCTGGACCGGCCTCCAGGCCGCCGCCGCGAGCCTGATGGCCGATGTCGAGCGACGCCACGGCGTGCCTCTCGCCCGCATCGGCGCACTGGGTTTCTCGGCGATGATGCACGGGTATCTGGCGTTTGACGCGGACGGCGCCTTGCTCGTCCCGTTCCGCACCTGGCGCAACACCAACACGGAGCGCGCCGCAGCCGAGTTGACCAAGACGCTCGGCTTCAACTTCCCGCTGCGGTGGTCGGCCTCGCACCTGTACCAGGCGATCCTCGACGAGGAGCCTCACGTCGCCGACGTCGATTTCATCACGACCCTGTCCGGCTTTGTGCACTGGCGCCTTACAGGCCGCAAAGTGCTCGGCGTGGGCGACGCGTCGGGCATGTTCCCGATCGACCCGGCCACTCACGACTTCGACGCGCCGATGCTTAAGCGGTTCGGCGAGATGGTCGCCGCCCGTCGACCGGGCCTCGACGCCGCCGCGCTGTTCCCCAAAGTGCTCGTCGCCGGCCAGAACGCCGGAACGCTCACCGCGGAGGGCGCCGCACGGCTCGATCCGACCGGCGCGCTAAGCCCAGGCGCGCCAGTGTGCCCGCCCGAGGGCGACGCCGGCACGGGCATGGTGGCCACCAACGCCGTCGCCCGGCGCACCGGAAACATCAGCGCGGGCACGTCGATCTTCGCGATGGTGGTGCTCGAAAAGCCCCTGACCGTGGTGCACGAGGAGCTCGACATCGTCACCACGCCTGCGGGCGACCTGGTCGCGATGGTCCACTGCAACAACGGCGCGAGCGAACTCGGGGCTTGGGCGGGGGTCTTCACCCAGTTCGCCGTCGCCATCGGGGCCGACGCGGACGCCAACGCCGTGTTCGGCGCGCTGTTCCGCGCGGCGCTGGAAGGCGAGGCGGACGGCGGCGGGCTCATCGCCTACAACTACCTCGCCGGCGAGCCGATCACGGGGCTCGCCGAGGGACGTCCGCTCGTCGTGCGCACCCCCGGCAGCCGCCTCACGCTCGCCAACTTCATGCGCACCCAGCTCTACGCCGCCTTCGGCACGCTGAGCCTGGGTATGAACGTGCTGCACGGCGAGGGCGTGCAACTGGACTCGATGTTCGCGCACGGCGGCATGTTCAAGACCGCGGGCGTCGCGCAGCGCCTCCTGGCGGCGGCCATCGGCGCGCCCGTGACGGTGGGTGACACCGCAAGCGAGGGCGGCGCGTGGGGCATCGCCGTACTGGCCGAGTACCTGCGCACCGGCGCGGGCGAGCCCTTAAGCGACTACCTCGCGGGGCGTGTGTTTGCGGGCGCCGAACTCGACGTGGCGGACCCCGACCCCGCCGATGTCGCGGGCTACGCCACGTGGCTCAAGCGGTACTCGGCGGGGCTGGCGATCGAGAAGGCGGCGACGGAGGCGATCCGCTAGCCGGCGGGCCACCCACCGGACCACGACCCCTCTGGCGCTCCAAGGACGATATC
>NZ_JBKQOT010000135.1:0-3743 GCF_052145395.1 Roseiarcus sp. | reverse complement strand
GCAACCTCTGTGCTGGCCACGAATCAATCTCCATCGCTCGATCGCGACAGCACAGATTCAGACAACGCCAGCAAAAGCAATGACGTGAGCCACTAGGGTGATGACGAGACGCACCAGTTCCGGCGATTGTCTGGCGGGCTCCTGGGCGTAAAGGCCGCCAAGGCTCCGCGCCCGCATCGTCGAGGACGCGGGCTTCAGCGAGCGGCGGACGCTGCTGCGCGCCTGGCAGGCGGCGCGGCTTGCGCGCACGCACCGGGACTTGCGGGAGAGCCGGCGCTTCCACGACGTTTATCTGCCCAAACATGCGGGCGAACCGCTTTTTACCCGCGCGGGAACGCGTTATGGTGGGGAAAAGCCTGGGGGGTGAAAAATGAGCCACGGCGAGCGCATGTCGTCGGTCGACACGACCTGGCTGCGCATGGACCGGCCGACCAACTTGATGATCATCCTCGGCGTCTGGATACTGGAAGGTCCGGTCGCCATCGACCGGCTGGAGGCCCAATTGGCGGACCGGCTTCTGGCCTATCGTCGATACCGGCAGCGGTCGAGTACAGGCCGGCCGGCGTCTACTGGCGCGATGACCCGAACTTCGACCTCGCGCATCACATCAAGCGCGCGCGGTTGCCGGGACCCGGCGGCAAGCAGGCGCTCGAACGCTTTGTCGGCGATCTCGCCTCCGAGCCGCTCGATCCCGCCCATCCGCTCTGGGCGATCCATATCTTCGAGGAGTACGAGGGCGGCGCGGCGATGGTGTCCCGCACGCATCATGCGATGGGTGACGGAGTCGCGCTGGTCGGCGTCACGATGTCCCTCGTCGAGGGAGCCAAGCACAAGACGCGTCGCGTCGCGCCCGCGGACGACGACGAAGGCTGGCTGGAGAATCTGATGGCGCCGGTCGTGGCGGCGATCAACGCCGGAACCCAGGCTTCGAGCTCGACCCTGCGCACCGCAGTCAATCTCGCGCGCCATCCGTTGAGCGCCGCGGGCTACCTGCGCGACGGCGCGGGCGTGACCGGCGAACTCGGCTATCTGCTTTTCATGAACAGCGACAGCCAGACCCGCTTCAAGGGCAAGCCAATGGGGTCGAAGCGCGTCGCCTGGAGCGAGCCGCTGAAGCTCCCGGAGGTCAAGGCGGTCAGCCGCGCGCTCGGCTGTTCCATCAACGACATGCTGCTCTCCTGCGTGGCCGGCTCTTTGAGGAGCTACTTGGCCGAGGCCGGCGACAAGACGGAGGGCGTCGAAGTTCGCGCGCTGGTGCCGATCGATCTTCGTGAGCCGGGGGACGTTGAACTCGGCAATCGCTTCGGCATCATCTTGGTCGAACTGCCGGTCGGCATCGAACATCCGCTCGAGCGGCTGATGACCGTGCGCCAGCGCATGATTGCGTTGAAGACGTCCTACGAGCCCGCCACGACGCTCGGCCTCTTCGCCGCGCTCGGCTACTTGCCGAAAGTCGTGCAGGACCAACTCCTCGACCTTCTCGCCAGCCGCGCGACCGCGGTGATGACGAATGTGCCGGGCCCGTCCGAATATCTCTCGGTCGCCGGCAGCGTGTTGAAGCAGTCGCTGTTCTGGGTGCCGCAGACGGGCGACGTCGCCATGGGCCTGTCGATCTATTCCTACGCCGGCCAGGTCCAGTTCGGCCTCATCACCGACGCCGCGCTGACGCCCGACCCGGAAGCGATTGTCAACCGCTTCGCCGAAGAGTTCGACAAATACCTGTATTACGTCCTGCTCGATCCGCCCGATGCGCCCGCTCTCCCCGCTGATGGCGAGAGGGCAGGGGCGGGGGGCTAGCCACACCGGCTGTTCGCGGACCGGGACGCCGTGGACCTCATCAGATGGGGACAATCGCACTCCTTCGGATTGACGAACAGCCAAGACAGCCAACGGCACGTTTGACCATCCCGGCGATTTGCGCCCGCCAACTGCTTGAAATCTCACGCGCCATCATTGCGGTCATTTGCCTCACCGCAAACGCCGTCCAAGAAGCGATCTATTTCCCGGGGGTAGTGAACGGCAACGGGAGCTCGCGGCGAGGACTCAAACGACGACGTTGGCCAAGAATTGATCGACAGCGTAGCCTATTAGGTCGGACGCCAAAGAACGAAAATCGTAATCCGCTTTGGGAGGGAACATGAACAATCAGGAATTCGACTATGTCGTCGTTGGCGCGGGCTCGGCGGGCTGCGTGCTCGCTGCGCGTCTGACCGAGGATCCAGGCACCACGGTCTGCCTCCTCGAAGCCGGCGGTCCCGACACTAGGGTCCTCATCCACGCGCCGGCCGGCGTGGTGGTGATGGTGCCGACGAAGATCAACAATTACGCCTACGAGACAGTGCCGCAGCCAGGGCTCAACGGCCGCAAGGGCTATCAGCCGCGCGGCAAGACCCTCGGCGGGTCGAGTTCAATCAACGCTATGCTGTACGTCCGCGGAAACAGGTGGGACTACGATCATTGGGCGTCGCTCGGCAACCCCGGCTGGGCCTATCAGGATGTGCTGCCGCTCTTCAGGCGTTCCGAGAACAACGAACAGTTCGCCAACGAGTATCATGGACAAGGCGGCCCGCTGAACGTCACGTATCCGCGCTTTGAAAGCTCGGTCAGCGATTGCTTTCTCAAAGCCGCCGCCTCTCAAGGGTTAAGGCAAAATCCTGATTACAACGGCGCCGAGCAGGAGGGCGCTTTCATTTATCAGGCCACCCACAGGAACGGCGAAAGATGCAGCGCGGCAAAGGCCTATCTGACTCCGAACCTGTCACGCCCCAATCTGCAGGTATTGACCCGCGCGACGTCCGCGAAGGTCCTATTCGAAGGGCGCCGCGCGTGCGGAGTCGCATATTACCAGGGCAGCGAACTCAGGGAAGCGCGCGCAAGGCGGGAAGTCATTGTTTCCGGCGGCGCATTTGGTTCCCCGCAATTGCTCATGCTCTCCGGAATAGGCGACGGCGACGAATTGCGTCGTTTCGGCATTCCGGTGGTTCATCATCTTACGGGCGTCGGCAAGAATCTGCAGGATCACATCGACTATGTGCAGACGTGGCGAGCGTCCAGCAAGACCGAAACAATCGGCGTTTCGCTTCGCGGCACGCGCCAGGTCATCAGCGCGATTATGGAGTGGCGAGCCAAACGTTCGGGGTTGCTGACCACGAATTATGCCACTGCCGGCGCCTTCCATCGCTCGGCGCCGGATGCAGTCGTTCCGGATTTGCAATTGGTGTTCGTTGTTGCGATCGTCGATGACCACGCCCGCAAAATGCATATGGGACATGGCATTTCCTGCCACGTCGATGTCTTGCGTCCATTCAGCCGCGGCGTCGTTTCGCTCGCGAGCCCGGACCCGCGCGTCGCGCCAGCCATCGATCCAAAATTCCTGTCAGATGATCGCGATATGAACCTTCTGCTGAAGGGCGCGCAATTGCAGCAGCGCATCGTCGAATCCGCAGCATTCGACGGCGTGCGCGGCAAAATGATCTATCCGACCAGGGTCGATGACCCTGCCGGCATGGAGCGTGACATACGCTCGCGCGCCGACACGCAATATCACCCGGTCGGCGCCTGCAAGATGGGGCCGGATGGCGACTCGATGGCTGTCGTGAACCCTCGCTTGCATGCGCGGGGAGTCGATGGCCTGCGCGTGGTGGACGCTTCCATTATGCCGACGATTGTCGGAGGCAACACCAACGCGCCCACGATCATGATCGCCGAGTAGGCGATCGACATGATCCGTTCAGGGCAGTGAC
>NZ_JBKQOT010000134.1:0-2611 GCF_052145395.1 Roseiarcus sp. | reverse complement strand
TCAAGCGCCGCGCCGCTGAACATGGCCGCTCGATGGAGGCGGAACATCGCGAGGTGCTGCGAGAAGCTCTGACTCCCGGACGCAAGGACTTTTGGCAGCGCGCGGACGCCATCCGCAGCCGTACGCGCTGGCACGGGAACAGCGCCGATCTCATCCGCGAGGACAGGGATAGCCGTTGAAACTCGTCATCGACGCCAGCGTCCTGGTGAAATGGTTTGTTGACGAACCTGGCGCGGACCGTGCAGCGGCGCTTCGTGGCGAAGACTTGGCCGCGCCTGATCTCATTCTCGTCGAGGTGGGAAGCGTGTTGTGGAAGCACCAGCGCAGAGGCGTCCTGGCCAGCGCGGATTACGTCGATGCGGTCGAAGCGCTTCAAGCGGCCCCCATCACACTCACGCCAATTGCAGACCTGCTGCTGGCCGCCGCGCGGATCGCGGTCGAACTCGACCACCCGCTCTATGATTGCGTCTATGTGGCGCTCGCGATGCGCGAGGGATTCCCGCTCGTTACCGATGACCAGCGCCTTCTCAAGGTCGCAGGCCCGCGTTTCGGGAAGTTCGTGCGGGCGCTGTGACGAACGCCCTACCGGCGCCGCACGGCGAGGTTTGCGTGGCCTGACCGCTGACGCCCGTTTCGTCGTAGAGCGCCGACTCGGCGAGCCCGCGGCCGTCGCCGGCGAAGAGGCTGCGCGCCCGGCGACCGTCTATCGCCCCCGTTCGAAACCAGCTTTCGCCGCGCGTCGCCTCTGTGTATGATTGCGCCAATTGATACACACTGCGGGAAGGACCGCGATGCGGACCAACATTGAGATCGACGATAGATTGATGGCTCGGGCTATGAGGCTGACGGGCCTCCCAACCAAACGTGCGGTGGTGGAAGAGGGCCTCAAGCTGTTGGTTCAGGTCCGCAAGCAAGCCCAGGCGTTCAAAACGCTCAGGGGAATAGGCTGGGAGGGCGACCTCGACGAGATGCGCCGCGACCAGCCTCCGGGCGGGGTCGTGATCCTCGTCGACAGCTCGGTGTGGATCGCCCATCTGCGTGGGCCGTGGACAGCAAGCACAGCCAAGCTCGAAGCAGCGATTCGTCGCGAGCCGATCCTGGTCGGCGATCACATTCTGTTCGAAGTCCTTCAAGGCGCGCGGGACGAAGCTCACGCGGCACGCATAGAACGCGGCTTGTGCCACTTCGAGATTGTGCCTCTGCTCGACGCCGAGCTCGCCCCTCGCGCGGCGAGGAATTACCGCAAACTGAGAACTCTGGGGGTGACCGTTCGGAAGACCGCGGACATCATCATCGGCACGTATTGCATCGAAAACCGCTGCGCGCTGCTACACGACGATCGCGATTTCGCGCCGATGGTGGCTCATCTCGGCCTCGTCGCGGCTTGACCCGCATCGCGACCGCACCCGCACGGCGGGCGACTGCGTCGTTTGGCCGATCGCGCCCCCAATTTGCTCTATCAGACCATACATATGTCACTTCAAATTTTGGTTATTAGGTTGGTGAACTGTCTGACCGAGTTCAAGCATGGAGATGAACTTCTTGGTCCGCGCCGCGCGCGTCTTCGCAGTTTTTGCGTCGTGAACCCTATAAATAATTGCGTATCGGTTTGCACCCTTGAGGGTTTCGAAAAACGCCTTCGCTGTCGGATGTTTGTCGAGCGCTTCGCGAAAATCTTCGGGAACTTCGGCTGTGCTCTGGGGTTCATAGGCCGCGTCCCATCGCCCATCGTTTTTCGCCTTTTCAACTTCGACCAGGCCACGGGCGCCCATAATCCCTTTAGCGATGAGCCTCTCTGCGGTATCACGGTTGAGTCGTGACCATTTGCTTTTTGCTCCGCGTGGAGTGAAGCGTACCAGCCAATAGTGTTCGTCAAATCCGTCTAATTGACCATCAATCCAACCGTGAGCGAGCGCTGTCTCGATCGACTCTGGCTTGCCAACACTGGAGACGCCTGACGATTTCTTGGCGAATTTCAGCCAAACGCCCGACGAACTGGACGCGTGCTCGTTCAGCCACGCGTCCCAATGCTCACGCGATGATAATTCTAAAACGGGCAATCCTTTGTGATTGACCATGTCGTTTCCCCAAAACATACGCTCAAGTTTGAGACTGGCTCAGACCCCGACACGCGCCTGAGAAACGATCCGCAAGACGGTTCCTCGATGAATTTTGAGCAGGCGGGCGATTTCCGCGGGCGTCTTACGCCCTGATCCTACGGCTTCGACGATCTCCTTCTTTTGCTCAGGCGTTACTTTCGGCTTTCTCCCGGGAACGCGCCCTTGAGCGCGCGCTTGGTGAAGGCCGGCGCGCGTCCGCTCGCGGATCATTTCGCGTTCAACGAGCGCGCGCCGACCCGACGGCAATGCGCCTGCGCCTATAGCCGGAAAAGCAATGACGGGGAAAGCCGTTCTCGGCCTCGTCGCGGCTTGACCCGCAACGCTACCGGCGCCGCACGGCGAGCGACTGCGTCGCCTGACCGATGACGCCCTCTTCGTCGTAGAGCGCCGACTCGGCGAGCCCGCAGCCGTTGCCCCCAAACAGGCTGCGCGCCTCGAGGCAGATCCAGGTCCCGACCGGGCGGCGGAAGAGGTTGATGGTCAGGTCGCAG
>NZ_JBKQOT010000133.1:0-8545 GCF_052145395.1 Roseiarcus sp. | reverse complement strand
CGGCCGAAAAGCGAACCCGCTTCTTCGCCTATCTCGCAACCTTGACGAGCTTCGTCGTCTTCCCCGCCTAGCCCGACCTCCTCGAAGCCCTCGCCACCTTCACCATCCCGCCCCACCTCCTCTCGGTCCAAAAAATCCAATGAGAACCAAGCCACGGGGCACTTTTAGAATCGCTGCATGACCAGAAGCTTTTTTGCCAAGCTGACGCACGCGCCCTACAAGCGCATGATCGAAATCGGGGAAGGCACGCATACGGTCATGCTGGAGAAGAACCGAATGCAATTCTTCCACGAAATCCTGGGATTCCTATCGGAGACCAACCCGACGGGGTTGAGATAGGCGACGGATCACGGCGGCCTGATGCGTCTTGTTTTCGGTCGCGAGGGCCCGGCGCTCCGGCTCTGCTCTCCCTGCGGCGTGATCGAAACGGCGCGCCGCAGAGCGAAACCTCCGCGGCGAACTTGCCGCTTGTCGCAAAAACTTCACCCCGATCGTTGACATTCGGCCCGAGGCCTTCGCTAAGTTTGCAGCGGGGAGAGGAGTTCAAGGATGAGCGCGACCAAGGGCAACGGGTTGAGCGCGATGCAACACCGCATCAACGCCGAGATTCAGGACAATTTGGACGAGGATCTGGAGCTCGAGCTCGAGGACAGCGATCTCGCCGACATCTTGGCCGAGGGGGAGGAGCTGCCCGAGAAGCACGCCTTCCCGCGCAAGCTCTACTTCACCGAGCTCCTTCGGCTCCAGCGCGAGCTGATCAAGCTTCAGGACTGGGTGGTCGCCAAGAAGCTCAAGCTTGTCGTCATCTTCGAGGGCCGCGACGCGGCCGGCACGGGCGGCGTCATCAAGCGCATCACCCAGCGCCTCAACCCGCGCGTCTGCCGCGCCGTCGCCCTGCCGGCGCCGGGCGAGCGCGAGAAATCGCAATGGTATTTCCAGCGCTACGTGCCGCACCTGCCGGCCGGCGGCGAAATCGTGCTGTTCGACCGCTCATGGTACAACCGCGCCGGGGTCGAGCGGGTCATGGGATTCTGCACCGACGAGGAATACGAGGATTTCTTCCAGTCCGCGCCCGAGTTCGAAAAGCTGCTGGTCCGCTCGGGGATCGTGCTGGTCAAGTACTGGTTCTCGATCTCCGACGACGAGCAGAACCTGCGCTTCCTCATGCGCATCAACGATCCGTTGAAGCAGTGGAAGCTCTCGCCGATGGACCTCGAGTCGCGCCGCCGCTGGGAGGCCTACACCAAGGCGAAGGAAATCATGCTCGAACGCACCCACATCCCCGAGGCGCCGTGGTGGGTGGTCGAGGCGATCGACAAGAAGCGGGCGCGGCTCAACTGCATCGCCCATCTCCTGACCCGGATCCCGTACCAGGAGGTCGAGCACGAGAAGCCGATCCTGCCCCCGCGCGCGCACAACCCCGACTACCACCGCGAGCCGATCCCGGCGACAATGTACGTGCCGGACCAATTCGCCGGAATCGTCCCGCCGCCGGAGCGGTGAGGCGGGTTCGACTGCTGGTCAGTGCCTGCGCTTTGCGGGATAATCCCCTGTCGGCGTCGACGGCGCCGGCGAGGGAGGACGAGACATGAAGCGCTCCGAAATCAACGCCGCCATCGGCCAGGCGATCGCGCTGCTGGAAGCCAACCGGTGGGCGTTGCCGCCGTGGGCGCACTGGACGGCGGAGGAATACGCGAGCGCCGGCGCGACCGGGCAATATCTGCGCGATCATCAGATGGGCTGGGACGTCACCGATTTCGGCTCGGGCGACTTCGCCCGGCGCGGGCTCACCCTCTTCTGCGTCCGCAACGGCATCCAGAGCGATCCGACGGGCAAGCCCTATGCGGAAAAGCTTCTGTTTGTCGGCGAGGGGCAGGAGACGCCGACGCATCGCCATCGCATCAAGATGGAAGACATCATCAACCGGGCCGGCGGCGTGCTCGCGCTCGAATTCGCCCATGCCGACCGGGACGGCCGGACGACCGATGCGCCGGTGACGGTCATCGTCGACGGCGCCCGGCGCGCACTCAAAGCCTGGGAGCCCTTGAAGCTGAGCCCCGGCGAGAGCGTGACCGTCGAGCGCGGCGTCTACCACCGCTTCTACGGCGAGCTGGGCAAGGGCCCCGTGCTGGTCGGCGAGGTGAGCCAGGTCAACGACGACCGGACGGACAACTATTTTCTCGAACCGGTCGGCCGCTTCGCCGAGATCGAGGAGGACGAGCCGCCGCTGCGCCGCCTGTGGAACGAGGTCGCCGGCTGACGGCGGAGGCCGTTCGTCCCCCGACGCCCTACCCCCGCAGCTTCTCGTGGCCGGTCGCGGCGCGCAGAAAGTAGAACAGCCCAACGAGCGCCACGAGCACGAGAAAAGCTTCGAGCGCGTGGGTTATCGTATCGCCGAAAGCGAACAACCCGCCGATCGCCCAGCCTGCGGCGGCGCCGGCCCCAATAAGTTCGGTGCCGACGAGGATCGCGACGCTGACCAGCGTCGAGACGTTCAGCCAGTTGATCGGCTTGAGCGGCGCCGCTGCGGCCAAGTTCGGTTCTCCTCGCTTCCCCGTTGGGCGCGGGCGGTAAACCATGTCGCGCCTGGGCGCAAGTGTCGCGGCCCCGGGGCATTGCCGGACGCGATTTCCCATTGCAAATTGGCATTGCTGAAAGCCGGCGCCGATGACCAGCCTCGTCGAACCAACACGCCACGTCCACGCCGCCCCGCAGGAGCGCGACCACGCGCCGAAGGGCGGTGTCGGCCCGCTGGCCATCGGGGCGCTTGGCGTCGTCTACGGCGACATCGGGACCTCGCCGCTCTACGCGATGGACCAGATATTTCGCGTCGCCCCCGCCCGCACGGCCGAGGATGCGCTGGGCGCCGTGTCGCTGGTGATCTGGACGCTGACGCTCATCGTGGCGATCAAGTACGCCCTGCTGGTGCTGAGCGCCCAGAACGACGGCGAGGGCGGCGTCTTCGCCCTCTATGGCCTTCTGCACGACCGCAAGGATCGCCGCGCTCGCATGCTTCTCTGGGCGCTGATGGCCGGGGCGGGCCTCCTGATCGGCGACGGCATGATCACGCCGGCGATCAGCGTGCTGTCGGCAGTCGAGGGCCTGGGCGTCGCGGCGCCCGCACTCGCGTCCGCGATCGCGCCCGTGACGCTGGGGCTGCTCATCGCCTTGTTCGCCGTGCAATTCAAAGGCGCGTCCGGCGTCGGCTCGGTGTTCGGGCCGATCGTCCTCGTCTGGTTCGCCGTCATCGCGGCGCTCGGTACGGCCGAGATCGCCGCCGAGCCGCAGATCCTCGCGGCTTTCAACCCCATTTACGGACTCGAGTTCCTCGGACGGGCGAACGTGATCGGCGCCTTGCTGCTGCTCGGCGCGCTGATGCTGGTCGTGACCGGGGGCGAAGCGATGTACGCCGACCTCGGCCATTTCGGCGCGCTGCCGATCCGGCTTTCCTGGTACGCCGTCGTCTTTCCCGCCCTCCTCCTCAACTACCTCGGCCAAGGCGCCTATCTTCTCGGCGGGGCGCCGGTCGCGGGCGACAAGCTCTTCTATGCGCTCAGCCCCCCGTGGCTTTTGATGCCGCTGGTCGCCCTCGCGACCGCCGCCACGGTGATCGCCTCACAGTCGCTGATTTCCGGCGCCTTCTCGCTCGTCTCGCAGGCGATCCGTCTCGGCCTGTTCCCGCGCCTCGACATCGAGCACACCCACCATGCGCACGAGGGGCAGGTCTATATTCCGGTCGTCAACTGGGCGCTGCTGGCCGGCTGCGTGGCGCTCGTCCTCGGCTTCGGCTCGAGCGCGGCGCTCGCGGCCGCCTACGGCCTCGCCGTCTCCGGCGTGATGGTCATCACCTCGCTCGCGATGATCCCGGTCGCCCGGCGCCACTGGGGCTGGAGCCGGGCGCTGACCGCAATCGTCTGGGGCCCGCTGACCGCGCTGAACGGCGCCTTTCTGCTGGCGAGCTCGCTGAAGCTCTTGGAGGGCGGCTACGTCCCGATCGCGGTCGGCGCCGTCGGCTTCGCCATGATGGCGACATGGCGCTGGGGCCGCAAGGCGACCTACGCCGCGCACAACGCCAAGGCGACGCTGACGATGTCCGAGGTCGTCACACTGCACCGGGCGAGCCGATCCTTCCTCGAACGCAACGCGCTGATCATGTCGCCCCGCCCCCTGCGCGCACTCGGCGACCGCGCCCCGTCGCTCATCCGGCTCATGGCCGAGCGCACCGGCATGATGCCGCGCAACCTCATCTTCGTCGAGGTCAGCCACAAGAAGACGCCCTACATCCACGGCAGCCGCTATGAGATCCGAGTGTTCGACCGCAGCGAGACGAAGGGCAGCGTGATCGGCGTCGAGCTTTCGTTCGGCTTCCTCGAGGAGCCGGACGTCGAGAAGGCGCTCGAAGACCTCGCCCAGCACAAGGAGATCGACCTGCCGGCCGACCCGCACCACTGGATCGTCCACGTCATGCAGGACCACCTTTTGCCCGCGCGAAAGAGCAACGTGTTGAAGCGCCTGCGGTTGAGCCTGTTCCAGTTCCTGCGGGCGGTGTCGCGGCCGGCCTATTCCTATTACGGTCTCGGCGACGAAGTGCAGCTCACCATCGAGGTCATTCCGGTCCGTCTGCGGTGACGCCCTCCAACGTGGCTTGACTCTCGCCGGGGCTCGAACATCACCTTTACCTATAGGACGGCGAGCTCGAACTGAACGTCGAGGGCGTCGCATATCGTCTGCGTCCCGGCGACTGCCTTGGCTATCGGCTGAACAGCGCGAGCCGCTTCCGCTCGTCCGACCGGCGCGCCGCGCGCTACTTTCTGGTGACCCCCTGACCCGAGAGGGAGGAAACGCGCATGATCATCGCACCGCTGGCTCCCTCGGATTTCGAAGGCGCCGTCGAACGCCTCGCCGCGATTCTTCAGGCCTGCGTAAGCGAAGGCTCCAGCATCGGATTCATCCTGCCGTTCAGCCTCGACGAAGCGCGCGCCTACTGGCGGGACAAGGTCGCGCCGCCGCATACGGCCGGAAGCCGGCTCGTCCTCGTCGCCACGATCGACGGCGAAGTGGTTGGAACTGCGCAACTCGACCTCGACGGCATGCCGAGCAAGCGCCATCACGCCGAGGTCTCGAAAGTGCTGGTCGATCCGCGCCACCGCCGCTCCGGCCTCGGACGGGCGCTGATGGCCGAGATCGAGCGGCTCGCGGCGGAGGCGGGCCGCTGGCTCTTGACGCTCGACACCGCGGGGGACGCCGCTGAAACGCTGTACCGATCGCTCGGCTACGAGGTCGCGGGAACGATCCCGCTCTACGCGCGCGACGCCTTCGAAGCGGACCGTTATGACGCGACGCGGCTCATGTACAAGGACCTGCGGAGCGGGTAGGCGTCCGATCCAAACGCTTGCCGCCCGGTCGCCCGTCGCGCAAGGGTTGCTCTTGTCTATCCGCTTGTTTCGCGAAACAAGCTTCGGATGAGCATCCCGACAGAGCACCCCTTCGATTTCGATCCGACCTACGGCCTCGGGATCGAGGAGCTTCGCGCGATAAGGCCGCCTGAGCCGCCGCCGAACTTCGACGAATTCTGGCGCGCGCGCTATCTGCGCACGCTCGGCGTGAACCCAGAGCCGCGGCTTGAGCGAAGCGCATCGAGCCATCCGGACTGGCGCGTGCAGGACATCGTCTATGCTTCGACCGATGAATTCCAGATCGGCGGCTGGCTCTTGCTGCCGCGAGCGGGAGCGGTCAGGCGCGGCCTCGTCGTCGGCCATGGCTATGGCGGACGCGATGAGCCGGATTTCGACATTCCGGTCCAAGAGACGGCCGTGCTGTTTCCTTGTTTTCGCGGGCTCTCGCGCAGTCGCCGCGCGCCGATTTCCAGCGATCCTGAAGGACACGTCCTCACCGGCATCGACAAGCCGGAACGCTATATTTTGGGCGGCTGCGTCGAGGATCTCTGGATGGCCGTCTCCGTGCTCACCGAGCTCTATCCCGAGATCGCCGGACGGATCGGCTATGGCGGCGTCAGCTTCGGCGGCGGCGTCGGCGCGCTGGCGATTCCTTTCGACAGGCGCATCGATCGCGGGCATCTCAGCCTGCCGACCTTCGCCAACATGCCGCTCTGGCTGACCCTGCCCACCGTCGGCAGCGGCCACGCCGTCCAGAACTATCAGAGGACGCACAAAGACGTGCTTAAGACCCTCAGACTGTTCGATGCAGCGACGGCGGCGACGCGGATCCAGATCCCAATGCTCCTTGCTGTCGCCCGCTTCGATCCGGTGGTGGCGCCGCCCTGCCAGTTTTCCGTCGCCAATGCGCGGCCGACGTCAAACCATCATGAAACCGTCATCCTAGATGCAGGTCATTTCGACTATCCTGGCGCCCAGGAGCAGCAAGCGCAGCTCTCAGAGAAGGTCAGACGGTTCTTCGGGGCGACATGAGGCGAGATTATCGGCGCTGGTATAGTCCAGCGCTTCATCGGGACATGGAGCTCCTCACCTTCGGCCATGCGGGAGCAAAGGTGCTGATGTTTCCGACGCGGGACGGCCGCTTCTGGGAATACGAGAAGCTCGACGTCGTCGCGAGCCTCGCCGACAAGGTCAACGCCGGGCATTTGCAGCTCTATTGCATCGAGGGGCTGGCGCGGGAGACCTTCTATGACGCCGGCCGTCATCCGGCCGACCGCATCCGCCGGCATGCCGCCTTCGAGGCCTATATCCTCCACGAGGTGCTTCCGCTGATGGCCTCGACCAATCCGCACGATTGCACGATGGCCGTCGGCTGCAGTCTCGGCGCCTTCCAGGCGGCCAGCCTCGTTCTCAGGCACCCGCACCTCTTCCGCAAACTCGTCGCCTTTTCCGGCCGCTACGATCTGACGATGAAGGTGGAATGCTTTGGCGACCTGTTCGACGGCTACTACGACGATGAGATCTATTTCCACACCCCGACGCATTTCCTGCCCAGTCTCAACTGCCCATGGCGGCTGGAGAATCTGCGCCGGATCGACATCGTTCTGGCCGTCGGCGAGGCTGACCCTTTCCTCGACAACAACCGCTTTCTCAGCCGCCTCCTCGAAGACAAGGGCGTCAGCTATCGCCTGCATGTCTGGGACAGTCGCGCGCATTGCCCACGCGCATGGCGACAGATGGCGCCGTTGTATGTTTGAGCGAACGGCGCGCTGAAGCTGAAGCGAGGATTGTGACGGCGGCGTGCGCTTGAGCCTCAACAAGCGCCTTTCGGCCGAGCGCACGCGGGCGGAACTCGGCTGGGCGCCGAGGCGGTTCGGCGTCCTTTCGGATGTCGAATCCGGCTCGTACGCCCTGCCCGGTCGTGAACAGCCGTGACCGAAAGCGGGACCATAGCCGCGGCGTCCCTGCGACGCTAAACTGGCGGACGGTGCTCCCCATCCGCCAGCGAGGTTGTCATGTCCAAGGTCGTGCTGATCACTGGCGGCTCGCGCGGCATCGGCCGCGCGATCTCCGTGCTGGCCGCCAGACAAGGCTGGTCGGTCGGCGTCAACTATCGCGAGGACGTCCACGCGGCCGACGAGGTCGTCCAGGCGATCGCCGGGACGGGCGGACGCGCGGTCGCGCTCAAGGGCGACGTCGCCGTCGAAGCCGACGTCGTCGGCATGTTCGAAGCGGCGACCCGGGCGCTCGGGCCGCTCTCCGGCGTGGTCGCGAACGCGGGCGTCGTGGCGCCGGCCGCTCGGCTCGCCGACATGAGCGCGGAACGGATGCGGCGCGTGTTCGAGATCAACGTGCTCGGCGCCTATCTGACCGCCCGCGAGGCGGCGCGGCGGATGTCGGAATCGATGGGCGGCGCGGGCGGGTCGATCGTACTGATTTCCTCGGCCGCCGCGAGGCTCGGGTCGCCGAACCTCTACGTCGACTACGCAGGATCGAAGGGGGCGATCGACACGCTGACGCGCGGTCTTTCCAAGGAACTCGGTCCCGAAGGCGTGCGGGTCAATGCGATCCGCCCCGGCCTGATCGAAACCGGGATCCATGCGAGCGGAGGCGAGCCCGACCGTGCGCGCTCGCTCGGCCGCGCCACGCCGCTCGGCCGGCCGGGAACGCCGGAAGAGGTCGCAGAGGCGGCCGTATGGCTACTCAGCGACACCGCCTCCTACGTCACCGGCGGCATTCTCGATGTCACAGGAGGCCGCTAGACCGCCCGCGCACGACTGATCTTGGAAGCGCCGCTTCGTTCGCGAAGGGAGGACGACAAAGCGATCACGGAGCCCGGCTCCTCCCCGGCCGCCCCGTGATCGCTTTGCTTGGGTTGCGCCCGCTCTTGCCCAACGGCCGGCACAATAAAAGCAGCGATCCGAGAACCAAGGGGGAACGGCGGAGGCCCCCGGATCACTGCCTCGCGTCGCGTTTCGCGATCGCGATGCCGCCTTTTTTAGCGGGCTCGCCAAAGCCCGCATTGATCCAGCGCAAATCCGACGAAAAATCCGCGTCGCGCGCATGACCGGATTGCGACGACGCGCCACATCGCGGAGCGAAACGGAATCCGGCTAAGGCGACGCCCAACATTTACCGCTTCAAGGTGA
>NZ_JBKQOT010000132.1:0-2914 GCF_052145395.1 Roseiarcus sp. | reverse complement strand
GCCGGCGCCGTGGTGGCGCTCTCGATCCCGCTCGTCCTCGCTGTCGTGTTCATGACCATGTCGGCGTTCGGAATCGACCTTCAGCGAATCTCTCTCGGCGCCCTCATCATCGCGCTCGGTCTCCTGGTCGACGACGCCATGATCACCATCGAATCGATGGTCACGCGGCTCGAGAGGGGCGACGAGAAGGAGCGGGCGGCCAGTTTCGCCTATAGCTCGACCGCCTTTCCGAGGCTGGCTGGCACGCTGGTCACGATCGCCGCGTTCGTCCCGATTGGTTTCGCGCACAGCGCCGCGGGCGAATACACCTTCTCGATCTTCGCTGTCGTCGCGATTGCGTTGATCGGATCGTGGTGCGTCGCGGCGCTGTTTACGCCCATGCTCGGCATCTGGGTGCTCAAGAAGCCCAAGACGGGGCGTCCGGAGGAGCCCGGTCCGATCATGCGCGCCTTCCGCAAGTTCCTCGCGCTGGCGATGCGAGCCCGATGGGTCACGATCGCCGCGACGCTCGCCCTGTTCGCGACGGCGCTGTTTGGAATGCGCTTCGTTCCGCAACAGTTCTTCCCGGCGTCCGACCGGCCCGAACTTCTGGTGGACCTGCAGCTCCCCGAAAACGCGTCCATTTATGCGACCAAGGACGCCTCGGCCCGTCTGGACAAGCTCCTGAATGACGATCAGGACGTCGATCATTGGAGCGCCTATGTCGGGCAGGGCGCCGTCCGGTTCTACTTGCCCCTGAACGTGCAACTGCCGAACGACTTTTTCGGGCAGGCCGTCGTCGTCACTAAGGGACTCGAGCAGCGCGAACGCGTGAAGGCAAAGCTCGAGCGCGCGCTGGCGGGCGATTTCCCGAACATTGTCGGTCGGGTCTACCCGCTGGAACTCGGGCCGCCGGTCGGATGGCCGCTCCAATACCGGGTGAGCGGGCGGGAGCCGGAAAAGGTGCGCAAGATCGCATCCCAGGTGGCTGAGCTTGTCGGCGCGGCCCCCGGCGCTGCGAACGTCAACTACAACTGGATGGAGCCCGGCCGCACGATCAGGATCCGGGTCGACCAGGATCAGGCCCGGCTTCTCGGTCTCAGCTCGCAAGAATCGGCTCTGGCCGTGAACGCGGTCGTCTCGGGCGTCACGGCCACCGAGATGCGCAGCGGGATCTGGCTCGACGACGTGCTCGTCCGGGCCTCCGCCGAGCAGCGCGGGTCGCCGTCGACGATCCGGACGCTTCAGGTTCCGCTGCCGAACGGGAAAAGCGTTCCGCTGAGCCAGATCGCCTCCGTCGAGTACGGCCAGGAATACCCCATCGTCTGGCGCAGGGACCGGCTGCCCACCGTGACGGTGCAGGCCGACCTCGCGCCGGGCACGCAGGCCGCAACGGTCGTGCAGTCGCTCAAGCCGCAGATCGCAGCGCTGAACGCCAGCCTGCCGAACGGATATCACGTCCGCGTCGGCGGAAGCGTTGAGGAGAGCGACAAGGCGCAAGCTTCGGTCATCGCCGTCGTGCCTGTGATGCTCGTCATCATGCTTACGGTGCTGATGGTCCAGCTTCAGAGCTTCAGCAGCATGATCCTCGTGCTGAGCGTCGCGCCCATGGGCGTCATCGGCGTCGTCGCGGCGCTTCTCCTCGCGGACAAGCCGCTTGGTTTCGTCGCGATCCTCGGCGTGCTCGCGCTCACCGGCATGATCGCCCGCAACTCGGTGATCCTCATCAACCAGATCGAGGCGGACAAGGCGAAGGGACTCCATCCCTGGGACGCGGTCGTCGACGCCACCAGTCACCGGGTCCGCCCGATTCTGCTCACCGCTTCTGCGGCGATTCTGGGTATGATCCCGATCGCGCCGACCATCTTCTGGGGTCCTATGGCCTACGCGATCATGGGAGGCCTGGCGGTCGCGACGATCCTGACCCTCGTCTTCCTTCCGGCGCTCTACGTCGCCTGGTTCCGCATCAAGAAGCCGGAGCCGGAGGCGAGCGAGCCCCGGCAACTCGAGACCATCCCCGAGGCGAGCCGCGAGCTCGAAGCAGTCGGATGACAGACGATCGTAGGCGATGCGCGATCGCACTGTTCGAGCGACGCGGACAGACGCATAGCGCCGCGTGGGGTGAACGGACCCGCCCCTGCCGAAACGCTCGCCAAAATCGCAAATCGCCTTGATTGATCTTGCGGCGCGCCATCCTCAGAGGCGACATGTTCATCGAACCGGCTCTCCTCAGTCCGATTTCAGCGCTGCTCGGCGCCCCGATCGGCGGCGGCGCGTCCCTCATCGCAGCCGTCTATACGCAGCAGACTCAGAATCGCCTTCAGCGTGTCGCCGGCGAGGTTGCAAAGCGTGAGGCGGTCTACGCGGACTTCGTGATGAGCGCGTCGAATTTGCTCCTGAACGCCTATGTCCATGATGACATCGCCCTGGGCGGCGATGAGCAGCATTTGATCGGGCTCATCAACCGAATGAGGCTCTTTGCCCCTCCGGAGGTGGTTAACGGAGCGGAAGCGGTGCTTCGGTCGATCCTCAAGATCTCGCTCGAGCCGAGTATCGAGCTCCGCCGGCTTGCGAAAGACGCGCTGTCCAAGAGCATGGAGCCCGATCCGCTCCAGTCCTTCAGTCAGATCTGTCGCGCCGACTTGGACAACGTCTTCCGAACCGCCAGGTAGAGTCGCGCCGCCCGTGATGCAGCCGGTGCTTGAGGCGAGCAAGGCGCCGCGCAATTGATTGGCGTCCTAGCGAGCCTCCCCATCAGCGCGGGATATGCGCCAAAACGATTTGTTACTTGGGACCAGCGGCCGGCCAGGATCGCCCGGCTTCAATCGGTCGCGGATCAAAGCGACCAAATCAGAACGGACTGCCGGATTTGACAGGAAGTATCCGTGCCCGAAGGCGCCGGTGTTTTCATCGACTTCGATCAGGTCGACGAGAT
>NZ_JBKQOT010000131.1:0-6147 GCF_052145395.1 Roseiarcus sp. | reverse complement strand
GGAGCTCCACTGTTTTTGCTCACGAATTAACAGCGCGCTCCGCCGGATTCGACGCCGAAAATCGCCTATACTTATTTGCCTTGACAATGCCCTCGCGCCGCGGCGTCTTCCCTCCGACGCCGGCCTGCTAGCGAGGACGAACGCAGCGCCGCCGATCGCCAAGATTGGGAGGAGCCGCTTGAAGCCGATCGCCTGGACAATCTGAAGCCCGGCCAGAATGACCCGCGGATCAGCGAGCGCCGACAATGGCGGCGGCTCCAAAGCTGCGCGCGCTTGCGCATCCCGGCGGCGGCGGGCGACATGAATCGCGTATGCCCCGAGCAGCGCCATGGTCGCCAGGAGGAATACGCCGGCCCCCGCGAAACAGGCGTCGACAAGGCCGTATCGGTCCAGCGCGACGACAAAAGCTGCGGCGCAAAGGAAACTCAACGTCACCGTCGCTGTGACGATCGACGCTGCCGCGATCGCGCCGAGCCGCAGAGCGCCGCTGGCGTCCTTCTTCCAGCGATCGGAGATCCGTTCGAACATGATAAGTTGCGCAAGCAACTACCGGCGCCAGGTCACGCCGATCAGAAAGCCGAGCCCCAACGCGAAAGCCAGTGTAGCGACCGGCCGCTCGTCGATCACGTCCGCCAGCGTGTCGCCGACCGAAGACGCGGCGTCCTGCGCGGCGTTCGCGACGGCGCCGGCTCGATCGGAGGCGTCCGACATCAGGGAATCAACGTTGGCGCGCGCGTTTCTCAGTCCACGCCGCGCCTGACTTTGCGCGATTACACCGAGGGCGGTCACCGCGTCAGAAATCTGTTGGGAGAGATCGGCGATATCGTTCTTCACGGCCGTCAAATCCTTCTCGAGACGAGCGTAGGCTTTGTCGTCGGCTTCGCTTTGCGCGGCGTTTTTTGCGGTTTCGTTCATTTCTGCCTCCACGACGCCGCAGGCGCTGCTTGACGAAAATCAGCAACGTCGGGGCGCGCCTCATGTTCGTGAAATCTCGTCGCTGCCAGTTGCGAGCAGCGCCGGCTCAGAACCAACGTCCATACCCCCCCCCGCCGAACAAGGATATCATGGCGAGGATGGCCAATCGTGTATTCGTGTCCATGGCCTTGCTTCCTAAGCGCGCGGCCACCGGCCTAACGTCGCCAGTGACCGCCGTGATGCGCGCCGCCGTGGTAGCCGCCATGATAACCGCCGTGGGCGCGCAACACCTGGCGCAAACATCCATCGTCATCATAATGGACGAATGCCGCGTGCGCGATGCCCGCCCGTGAGCCTATAGGCGGCCCATGAGCAACAGGACAATGAGGACAATCAGGATGATGCCAAGCAGGCCTATTCCGCCGTGGCCAAAACCGTAGCCCTATTCCCAATAGGGGACGACGCTGCCGCCTCCGAGTCCGCCAAAGAGTAGCAGGATCAACAGGACGACCAGGATGATTCCTAATGGAGACATGACCCACTCCTGCGGCCAGAGTAACTCGAAAAAAGCCGCGCAATGCCGCGCCGCGGCGATCATTGATAATGACGATAGTGGTGGTAATGGTGATAGTATTGGCGATGCGGGACGTCCATGCTCGTTGCGACGGCAGGACCCGTCACCCCGCCCACAATGCCGCCGACCACCGCGCCCGCAGGCCCTCCACCAGCGCCGCCCGAGACCGCGCCGACTCCGACCCCGCTTACCCTTTCACCGGTTGTCGAGCGGGCGGCAAGGCTTAGCGCGGCCAAGCCGGTTAAGGTTAAACTTCGGAAAGACATTGACATATCGCAGATCCACCTCACCACGACCATTCATCTTATTGAATTCGTCGTCGTTAGCTCCCATTTCTATTTCACCTGTCCCTGCCGATTCCAGTCCATCATTGACCCCTTCATTTATCTCTTACCACGCGGACCAGCGGTTCTCGTTGATTTGAATCAACTGAAATTCCCCGAACCTCTTTCGATCTGGAAAGCTGCTGACAATTCGCCCAGATGGATTGCACCTCAAGCCGAGTGAGATTTCGCTCAAAATCCGGAAGAGCAACCCTATGTTGCCCGAAGCAAAGCCGCCTTCCAGGAACCGTCGGGTGGACATCAATTGATTTGAATCAATGAGCGCCGCCAGTGATAGCGCTATCCTTGAATTTGGAGAACGTGGATTGAACAACGTTCAGTCGACGTCGTCGGACTTGTAGGAGAAAGTCGTGGACAAAGATCGTGTCGAGGGATCGGCGAAACAGGTCAAGGGTGCGGTAAAGGAGACGATTGGCAAGGTGGTGGGCGACGCCAAGCTGGAGGCCGAGGGCAAAGCCGATAAGGCCGAAGGCAAAGTGCAAAATGCCATCGGCGGCCTGAAAGACGCGGTGCGCGACGCTGCGAAGAAGTAGTTGAGCGTCGGTTCATGGCGCGGCCACGACGATCGCAAATGTCGGTTCGAAATCGCGTCATCGGTTCCCGATCCGGCGTGCGTGCGATGGCGTATCGGCCTATGCCTTGGGCAGGGACGTTGGTTCTGAATCGACGCCACGCTCGAACATAGAGATAAAATTTGCCGACCATTGATCGCGACGCTGCATCGGCGACTTTCGACAAGATGATGGCGCCGAAGGAGGATAAAATGCTGGCGCGTTTTTTGACAAGGGCAACCTTGGCTGCGGTGGCCGGTGCGGGCATGTTTGCCACGACTATGGTTTCCGCTCCCGCGTTTACGCTCTCTGCGCCACCGCTTGAGCAAAATGCAGCCGCGTTCCACGTTGAGAATGTCTATTATCGTGAATATGGCTATCATCACTACCACTACCATCACTACCATCACTACCATCACTACCATCACTACCATTATCACCATTATCACCATTATCACCATTATCACCATTACCACTATCACCATTACCACTATCGTCACTATCGTCACGACGGCCATCATCACTATAGTTACCGTTGGTGAGCGGCTAAGGAATACGCTCTACCTCCAATTGGCGTGCGGCGATCATAGCCCCAGGGGTTTTCAAGTGGTCGCGTGGTCGGCGAGGGGCATTGCCTTACCTAGTGCCGCGAGCTGCTCAATTTGGAGCCGTCTATCTTGAGTGCGCGAGAAATCGCCAAGGTGGTCGCCCCGCTTGAGGAGCTTCACCAGGATATCCCGCACCTTGACAATCGGGTCGATGAACTGGCCGAAGTGATGGCTCGACCAGCGGACCCCAATCGGTGATCGACGCAATCAAGGAGATCCGATCCGAGTCCGCCCATGTCTCCCGCAAGGCCGACTACGTCTGAGCGCGAACGGGAATCCGGAAGCAAAAACGTGTGACGCGTTGGCGTCTTGGCGACTTCCTGTCCTGCCGTTCCACGACCGTCCGCTCAGGGTCGATTTGACGCGCCCGCCAAGCCTTCGGCGAACGCCCCTTTTTTGCGCACTGCGGTCGCCCAGCGCGCCGACTTCGAATGACCGTTCATCCGATCATTCGCGACGCTTCCGCTCGATCGCCAGGCGTTGGATTTGCCCGCTACGCGGGCGCTCCCGTGACCGTCACGTCGACGTAGAGGCCGTCGGCGTCGTCTGCGGCGCCGACATAGCCGCCCGCGACCGGGATCGCCTGTGCGGCGGTCCGCGTCATGCCGACGCGGATGAGGTTGGCGCCGGCGGTCAGCCCGTTGGTCGGATCATATTCGACCCAGCCCGCGCCTGGCAGATAGACGCCGCACCACGCGTGGGTGCTGCCGCCGCCGCGCGTGGCGCCGGAGAGGTCGTCGTACAGGTAGCCGGTGACGAAGCGCGTCGCGACGCCGAAACTCCGCAAGGCCTCCATCATCAGCACCGCAAGGTCGCGGCAGGTCCCCGTGCCGAGCGCGAGCGTCTGGGCCGCTGTCTGCGTGCCCTCCTCGTGCCGCGCGGCGTAGCGGAAATCGGCCTTGATCGCGTGGGTCATCGCCTCCAGGACCGCGAGCGTGCGCGCATTGCGCACGTCGGCGACGAAGCGGCGCGCCCAGGCGTGCACCGTCCGGCCGGGGTCCGGCAATTGTCGCTCGGCAAGCCGGGCGACGTCGGGAAGGTCCTCGAGGTCGTAGGAAAAGGGAAAAGCCTCGGCGCTTGGGTCGAGGCTGTAGACCGGGGCAGGGGGCCCGTCGGGGTGATGCGTCAGGTCGAGGGTCGAAACTATTTTCAGTCGTTCGGCGCGCAAGTGCTCCGGCCATTCGAGGTAGCACACCGAATTGTCATAGGCGTCATGCGTCCAATGGATCAGCGACGGCTTCGGATCGACCTCGAGAACGGCCTCGTGGATCCTCAGGTCATGGCTGTCGTCCGGCCGCAACATCAGGCGGTGGCGCGTGAGGCCGACGGGATTGCAGTAGCGATATTCCGTCGTGTGGACGATTTTGATTCTGGCCATCGCGCCTCTTATAGCAAAGCCGCGCGCGGCCGTATCAAGCGGAGCGGAGCGCGCGCGCCTCGCGCGCCGATAGCCCGTCGAAAGACGGGCGTCCTTCCGGACGCCCAATGGGGCGGCGAGGCGCCGCCCCTCCGACGAGCATGCGGCTTTGACCCCGGCCGCGTTCGGCGCCACCCTGCCTGGCGCGATGTTTCCATTCTTCCCCAGCCCCTCGCTCGCGGCGGGATACGTCTTGGCCTGCGTGTTGCTCGCCGCGACGCCCGGCGCCGACATGGCGCTGTTCTTGTCGCGCACGCTCGCCGGGGGCAGGTGGCAGGGGTTTGTAGCCCAGGCGGGCGCCAATGCGGGGCTCGTCGTCCACACCTTCGCCGCCGCCCTCGGCCTCTCAGCGCTGCTCGCCGCATCGGCGACCGCCTATCAGGCGGTCAAGATCGTCGGCGCGCTTTACCTGCTGTGGCTCGCCTATGGCGCGCTTCGGCATGGGACCGGGCTGAAGCTTAAGGCCGGCAACAGCGGAGGAGGTTTGCGCGGCGCCTTCCTGAACGGCCTTTTGATCAATCTCACCAATCCGAAGATCGTGCTGTTCTTCGTGACCTTTTTGCCGCAGTTCATCGACGCGGGCGACCCGCACGCCGGCGCAAAGCTGTTCGTCCTCGGCTTCGGCTTTATCGTCATCACGACAATCGTCAACGCGGTCGTCATTCTCGTCGCTGGCCGCTTTGTCGCCGCCGCCAAGGCCAACCCGCGCGCGCTCCGCCTGTTCGACTACGGCTTCGCCGCGCTGATGAGCGCCTTCGCGCTCAGGCTGGCTTGGAGCGAGACGAGATAGGAGAGCCGCATGGATCTTGCCGCCTTCCGGGCCTCGCTCGCCGCTCCCCAGCCGCCGCCTGCATTGAGCCTTGGGCTCAAGGCGCTTTGGCTGGACGCGCGCGGCGATTGGGACGGCGCGCATGACGCGGCGCAGGCGGATGAGGGCGGCGACGGCGGACTGGGTCCACGCCTATCTGCATCGCAAGGAAGGCGACCCGGTCTGCATCGCAAGGAAGGCGACCCGGGCAACGCCGCGTACTGGTACCGCCGCGCCGGCAGGCCCGTCTGCCAGACCTCGCTCGACGACGAATGGGCGGCGATCGCGGCGGCGCTGCTTGCGCGCGGGGGCTGATGCGGCTTCATTGAGCGGCCGGACTTGGCTGGCTCATTGAGCGCGTCTTCGCAGTGCGCGGGGGCGAGATGTCGCTCGCTGGAGCGAATATCGGTCTATCCTCCTGCTATGTCTCATGTCGGTCTGGGCGGGCCATGCTGCGGCCTCCGCGCTGAACCCACTGACGGGAGGATGAAACCATGACGCTTCCGCGCGACGCCATGCTCTTGCGCGTCTTCATCGGCGAGGACGACAAATCGCGAGACCGTCGCCGCCCGCTCTACGAGGCGTTCGTGTTCGAGGCCCGCGCCGCGCACCTTGCCGGCGCGACGGTTTTGCGCGGGCCGTTGGGTTACGGCCACTCGACCCGGCTGCATTCGACAAAGATCCTCGATGTCGCAGAGCATCTTCCCCTCGTGATCGAGATCGTCGACACAGAGGAGAAGATCAAGGCGTTCCTGCCGACGCTCGACGCCATGATGTCGGGCGGACTTGTGACGCTGGAAAAGGTTCAGGTGCTGCTATACGGCGACAGCGTCAAGCACGACCCGGCCTGAGCGCGCCGTTTTGGGCCGTCAGTGTAACAGCAATATACAAATGACACCCCTGTGCAAAGTAGAGGTGACACTCCCCCGG
>NZ_JBKQOT010000130.1:0-4910 GCF_052145395.1 Roseiarcus sp. | reverse complement strand
GATCAAGGAGAAGAATGGCGTTCGCCCGGCGGGCGATGCGATGCTCCTCCAGCCCATCCCTGGCGATCTTCACCAGGTCGGCCCGATCCGGCGGGCTGAGGAAATTGCGGTCCGTCTCCATCCGATGGCTGGAATCGATCCTGGTGATTCGGTCAAACGGTTTTCGGAAGTCCGAGGAATCCCGCTATACCGTTATTTTCGGTAGGGTCATCGAGAGAGACGGACGCTCGCGCCTGAACCCGCCGACGCTGTAGGACAATGTGAAACGGACATGCGGACACGGCTTCGGCTGTCCCCTCAACTGACCCCCGCGAAATTGCGATGCGACCCCGCGACCCCGGCGCCGGCAAAAAATCGGACCGTTTTCGCGGCTAAGTCCCTGAATTCGCCCGTGCGGCGCCAAGACTGCACACGTTCGTTCCTCCATCCCGACGTTGGGACGGAAATGGATTCGGATATCCTGACGACTTTCCCCCCGCAAAACTCCGGTGCGGCCCCGCGACCCCGTCTCCGCGAAAAATCGGACAATCGGACCGTTTTCGGCGCCTATGTTCCTGGATTCACTTGCACGGCGCCAAGACTGCGCCAGCTGCGCGAGGATCCTACTTCCCGACGTTCAGGCTGAGGCTCGTCCACTGGCGGATGGCGAGATAGATCGTGTCCTGCAGGGTATAGGGCCCAACGGACTCGCCGATCACGGGCGGCGTATAGGCGTAAGTGACCGTCCCCATGATGAGGTACGAGCCCGCGGGGGCGACTGAGTTCGGCAGTTGCACCGAGCCGGCCGTGGTCGGCAGCGCCGTTCCATGCGAGGGCATCGGCTCGCTCCACTGGACCGTCGCCGTCGCCCCGGACGGGTCGACCTTGATCTCCGAGACGACCATGGTCATGTTGGCGACGTTCGTCCCGGTGACCGGGTTCGTTCCCGAGGTCGGGTTCACCACCGGATAGAGGACGTTGGCCGCATTGTTGAGAAGCGCGTCCACCGTCGACTGGTTCACCGCCCCGGCCGAGCCCCCGGTCAACGATCCCTGCTGCGACACGAGGTCGGTGATGGTGCGCGCGGCGAGCGTCACCTTGCGCTGGATCGTGAGGCCCTGCGCCCAGATCGCGATGAGCCCCAGCATCCCGACCGCGACCGGCAGGATCAGCGCCGCCTCGACCGCCGCCGCGCCGCGCTTGTCGCCGGCCCAGGCGCTCACCAAGCGTCTTGTCACGCGCGCCCTGTCCGTCATTGCTCGTTCTGGAAGACTTGGGTCGAGCTGAGGAACAGGGTCCCGTTGGCAAGATCGCCGAACGCCATTCCGAGCGGCCCAGCGTAAACCGGCCATTGGTACATGACCCTCAAGATCTCGAGCTGGCCGGCGGTCCCGGGCTGATAGGCCCAGGCGTTCGTCACGGCGCCGTTGGCGTTGTAGGTCAGACCCGGCGGCGTCATGATCAGGGCGTCGCTTGATCCCGCCGACACGGACTGCGACTCGAGGTCGACCATGACGTTGGCGCAGGTGAAGAGCGCGGGCAGATAGCCGCAGATCGCCGACTGGAAGGCGGACGCGCTGATCGATTGCGCCTGGTTCGTCAGCACGAGGCGCGCGCCCTCTTCCGCAGCATTTTCCAGTTCCGCCTGCGCCAGGTAGATCACGCCGATCTGAAGGGCGCCGAGGAGTGTGGCGATCACGATCGGTGCGACGATGGCGAACTCGACCGCGGTCGCGCCCCGCGAGTCGCGGCCCGCGCGGCCCGCCTCGGACCCAAGGCGGGATATCGCGAAGAAGAACCGTGTAGGGAAGCAGGGCATGTCGGCGCCTTGAGACTGGGACGCGCGCCTTGCGCAGGCCTTGCGGCGCCGGTCGAAAAGGCCAGAGGAAGCGCCGGCGGCAACGTTGACGCCGGCGCTGGCGAGCTTCACCATCGCCGTTGCACGGGGACCCACGCCTGATGACAGCTGACGAACTTGTCGCCCTCTTCGATCTCTCCCCGGCAGGGGAGGACCGTTTTACCGGTCACTCCCCGCACAACGGCTGGAAGCGCGTTTACGGCGGCCAGGTCCTGGCTCAGGCCCTGGTTGCGGCCGAGCGCACGGTCGCAGGTCGCGACCCGCACTCGCTGCACGCGTATTTCCTGCTCGGCGGCGACCCCCGGGAGCCGATCGTGTTCGAAGTCGAGCGGCTCAGGGACGGCCGGAGTTTCGCCACGCGACGGGTCGTCGCGCGCCAGAAAGGCGCGGCCATCTTCGTCATGACCGCCTCGTTCCACGAACAGGAGAGCGGTCTCGACCACGCGGCGCCAATGCCGGCCGCGCCTCCGCCGGACGAATGTCCCGATCCGCTGAAGGCGGCGGAGATCCTGGACGGACCGGCGCGGTTCCGCATGAAGGGCATGCTGGACACGACTTGGCCGATCGAGTTCCGACCGACCGACCTCGGCCGCTATGCGCCCGACGCCAGGCCGGAGACGCGCCAGAGCTTTTGGACGAGGATCGGAGAGCGCCTGCCGGACAACCCGGCGCTCCATCGGGCGGCGCTCGTCTACCTGTCGGATATGACCCTGCTCGACGCGGCGCTCCGGCCGCACGGCATGACGATCTACGACCATCGCCTGCAGGTTGCGAGCCTCGATCATGCGCTGTGGTTCCACCGCCCATGTCGCGCAGACGAATGGCTCCTCTACGCCCAGGACACCCCGAACGCATCCGGCGCGACCGGTCTCGTCCGTGGCCTTCTGTACACGCAGGACGGGACGCTCGCCGCCAGCGTCGCCCAGGAAGGCCTCCTTCGCCGTCGCCGCGATCTCTAGCCGCCTCGACTAATTCTTAGGCGCCTACTTTTGCATCAGGTAAGGCCATCGGCGCGCCTGACGCTCGGATGCGTCGCCCGAATTGGGGAAAAACTTAGCGTTTTTAGAGCCCTAACGGCGCCCGTCCGGCATGGCATGGGCCTTGTAAGACGGATGCCGGCGGGGCGTCTCGGCGCCCCGACTTCACCGCAGAGCGCGGTCGGCAGTTCACGGCCGTCCCGCGTCAAATTGGGGCGAGGCCAATGAAAATTGTCATGGCGATCATAAAGCCGTTCAAGCTGGAGGAGGTGCGCGACGCGCTCACCGCCATCGGCGTGCACGGCCTGACAGTAACGGAAGTCAAGGGATACGGCCGCCAGAAGGGCCACACGGAAATCTACCGCGGCGCCGAATACGCGGTCAGCTTTCTGCCGAAACTCAAAATTGAAGTCGCCGTCAACGCAGATGTCGCTGACAAGGTCGTCGACGCCATCGTCGCGGCCGCGCGCACCGGCCAAATCGGCGACGGCAAGATCTTCGTCTACAGCCTCGACTCGGCGGTGCGCATCCGCACCGGCGAGAAGGACAAAGACGCGCTTTGACCCGGCGGCCCTTCCCTTTCCCAATCGGAGTTCCGGAACAATGAGACCTAAGCGTATTTTTTCCAGCCTCGCTCCGGCGTTGGCGATAGCCGCCCTGGTCGGCTTCGCGGCGCCTGTTGCGTCCTACGCGCAGAACGCGCCTGCGACGACCGCGGCTCCGGCCGCGGCCCCTGCCGCTGCCGCGCCCGCCGCCGCCCCAGCGGCGAAGCCCGCTCCGCCGGCGACTCCGGCTTGCGCCGGACTGACCGCCGCCGTCCCCGAAACCGACAAATATGCAGCCGTTCCCGCCGTCCCCGCGGTGCTGACGAACTGCACGCCCTCCGGCGGCGACACGGCGTGGATGCTGACCTCGGTCGCGCTCGTGCTGATGATGACGATCCCCGGCCTCGGGCTCTTCTACGGCGGCATGGTGCGCAAGAAGAACGTCGGCGACACGGTGATGACCAGCTTCGCCGTCACCTGCCTGGTGACGGTTATTTACGCTATCGTCACGTATTCTCTGTCGTTCACCGGCGGCACGCCATTCATCGGCGGCCTCAGCCGCGCGTTCCTTCAGGGAATCCTCAGCGACGTCAACAACGGCGGCATCGGCAATCCAAATTCGCTCGCCCCGACGATCCCCGAGACCGTCTACATGTGCTTCCAGATGACCTTCGCGATCATCACGCCCGCGCTGATCGCCGGCGCATTTGCGGAGCGCATGAAGTTTTCGGCCATGCTGTGGTTCATGGGTCTGTGGGCGATCTTCGTCTACGCGCCGGTCGCCCATTGGCTGTGGGGGCCCGATGGCATCTTCAACTCGTCCAACGACGCGGCCTGGGTCAAGGTTCTCGACTTCGCCGGCGGCACGGTTGTGCACATCGACGCCGGCGTCGCGGGTCTCGTTGCCGCGATCATGGTCGGCAAGCGCCGCGACTCCGGGCCTGGACACAACATGGTCCTGACCTTCATCGGCGCCGCCCTGCTGTGGGTCGGCTGGTTCGGCTTCAACGCAGGCTCCGCGGTCAGCGCGGGCGTGCAGGCCGGCATGGCGATGACCGTCACCCAGATCGCGACTGCCGTCGCCGCCTTGACCTGGATGTTCGTCGAATGGGCACACAAGGGCAAGCCGACCGTCATCGGCATCGCCTCGGGCGCGGTCGCCGGCCTCGTCGCCATCACTCCCGCCTCCGGTTTCGTCGGTCCGGTCGGCTCGATGGTGATCGGTGTCGCCTGCGGCGTCGGCTGCTACCTCGGCGCCACCGCCCTCAAGCACGCCTTCGGCTACGACGACGCGCTCGACTGCTTCGGCGTACACGGGATCGGCGGCGCCATCGGCGCGCTCCTGACCGGCGTGTTCGCCATCCAGCAGTATGGCGGCACCGCCGGCCTGATCGAAGGCAACCCCGGACAGGTGATCAACCAGTGCATCGGCATCGTGACGGTCGTCGTCTACGACGCGGTCGTCAGCCTGATCATTTTGGCGATCCTCAAGGCGACGATTGGCCTGCGCGTCTCCGACGAAGTCGAGCGCGATGGTCTCGACTACGCCCT
>NZ_JBKQOT010000129.1:0-5852 GCF_052145395.1 Roseiarcus sp. | reverse complement strand
CCTCGGGGTCTTTGTGGTAGCCCGAATTCAGCGCCCACGGCGCTTCGGTGCGGATGATGAGTTCGCCAACCGCGCCGGGCGCCACTTCGCAGTCGTTAGCGTCGACAATACGCAATTCGACCCCCTCGCGCCGCCGGCCGCAGGTGGCGATCGTATCGGGGTTCGGCCCGGACACGATCGGCACGCTGATCTCGGTCATGTTGAACAGCGTGTAGACCGTGCATCCGAAGCGCTCTGCGAACGCTTTCGAGTTGTCCGGCAGCGGAATCATCGTCACTTTCTTCAGCGTGTGGTCGCGATCGCGGGGCTCCGGCGGCTGCTTCGACAGGAAGCTCGACATGACGCCGAGCAAGATCGTGTAGGTGGCGCCGGTCGAGCGCACGACTTGCCAGAATGTCTCGGTGGAGAACTCGCCGCCAATCGCGATCGCTCCGCCGCGGTTGAGCATGGCGACGACCGGCTTGGTGCCCCCGACATGAAAGAGCGGCAGATAGATGAGATAGCACTCGTCGCCTGTCAGCATGGGAAAGGCCTCCGGTCCGCCCATGTGATAGAGATGGGCGTAGGAGCTCAGCACCCCTTTCGAAGGGCCGGTGGTGCCGGACGTATAGATGATCGACTCGGTATCCCACGGCTCGATCGGCCGGCTCAACTCAGGCAGGGTCTCGGGCTCAGCGTCGAGCGCGGCCAGCGACGTCGTGCGCAAGCCAGCGATATCCTGCGTGCTCGCGACGCCCGCGACGACCAGCGTCTTCAGACGGCTCCGGTCGATGTCGACGAGACGGCCGACGAGTTCGGCCGCAACGATCATGACCTCCGCGCCGCCGTTGGCGATCACATGAGCCAGCAGATTGCCGCGATAGGCGGTGTTGATCGGCACGTAGGTGGCGCCAAGCCAATTGATCGCCGCCCAGACCTTGACCATGTCGACGCTGTTGGGCAGCCAAGCGTTGACGAAGTCGCCCTGTTTGACGCCGAGCGCGGCGAGGCCGGCCGCCGCGCGTCGAACCTGCTGGCAGAATTCGCCGTAGCTGACGACTTCGCCGCCCGGCTGCTTGATGAACGGACGGTCGGGGTGCTCCACCGCACGCTTTTCCAGCACATAGCGCAGCACGCAGTCCTCGCGCCTCAACGTGCGGCTCCGGGATCCTTCTTGCGCTGACATCGCGTTCCTCCCTTTTGCCTTTCCGCAGCGCGCGGAGGTCACCCGCCGCGCATCGCCTTGAGCGCGCGTCCAATGCGCGCCAGCGTCTCCGCGCAGGCCTCGACTTCTTCCGAAGACAGTTCTCTGGTACCGAGGCGGAAGAAGTCGACCGTCCGCCGCCGCAAATCTTTCCAGGCCTCGAGCCCCGCTTCCGTCAGCCGCACGGTTCGCTTGCGCCGGTCGCCAACGCCCTCGACCCGCTCGACGAAGCCCGCGCCCTCCAACCGCCTCAGCACGACATGAGTGTTTTGCCGGCTCACCGCGAGATAGGCGCAGAGTTCCGCCAACGGCATTCCCTCAGGATAGCGCGACAGCGCGCCAAGCATGGCGCCCTGAACAGCCGAGGTCGAGAACGCCCACATCGCCTGGGTCTCGTAGATGTTGGCGGCCTGGAAGAGTCTGAAGAACAGCCGATTGTTGAGGGCGTCGCGCGACGTCGCGGCTTTGCGCGGACGGTTCCCTTCGTTCGAACCCTCAATGGCGTGAGTTTTCAGCGTCAATACCGTCGGTTCCTCGGCGGTCGGTTCCCCGCCCTCGCAATTTGCGTCATGATATTGACAGAAATTAGCGTCGTCCATAGCCTGATGAGCAACTTCGCACCCTGCGTCGGTTGCATGGCGGGCGGGTTCGAGCGCCGGCGGCGCCGAAAGGATAGACTTGTCGTTTGCTAAGATCCTGGTCGCCAATCGCGGAGAGATCGCCCTGCGCATCGCCCGTGCGGCGTACGAACTCGAAATATCGACCGTCGCCGTGTTTCCCGCCGACGACTCAAACTCCGCGCACGCGACCGGGTGCGACGAGGCGATCGAACTGCCTGGGGTTGGAGCGGCCGCCTACCTTTCGATTGAGCCGATCCTTGAGGCGGCCCGCAGCGCGAACTGCGACGCCGTGCATCCGGGCTACGGTTTTCTGTCAGAAAATCCCGTCTTCGCCCGGGCAGCAAGCGTCGCGGGGCTCGTCTTCATCGGGCCTTCGCCGGAGACCCTCGAGACCTTTGGCGACAAGGCCGCGGCGCGGGCGCTTGCGCGCGCCTGTGGCGTGCCGACCCCGGAGGGCGCGAACCAAGCCGTCAACCTCGCACAGGCCGCGGCGTTTCTCGCGGGACAGCACGGCGGCGCGATCCTGATCAAGGCGGTCGCGGGCGGCGGCGGCCGCGGAATGCGGCTCGTCGGATCGCGCCACGAGCTCGAGGCCGCTTGGGAGCGCTGCCAGTCGGAAGCGCAATCGGCGTTTGGCAACGGCGCGCTCTATGTCGAGCGCTATCTCGCCAACGTGCGCCACATTGAAGTTCAGATCCTTGGCGACGGCGTTTCGGTCGTCGCGCTCGGCGAACGGGAATGCACGATCCAGCGACAGCGGCAGAAGCTGATCGAGACGACGCCGAGCCGCGGCCTGCGAGAAGCAATGCGCGAGCATTTATGCGCGGCGGCGGTCGCAATGGCGAGGCGCGTTCGCTATCGCGGCCTCGGCACGTTCGAGTTCCTGGTATCGGAAGACGGCGCGGACTTCGCCTTCATCGAAGCCAACCCACGCCTGCAGGTCGCGCACACCGTGACCGAGGAAGTCTACGGCGTCGATCTCGTGAAGACGCAGATCCGCCTCGCCGCAGGCCAAACCCTCGATGAACTCGGCCTCGATCCGCCGCCCAAACCGCGCGGCGGGGCGATCCAGTTCCGCGTCAACATGGAAACGCTGAAGCCAGACGGTTCGGCTAAGCCCACGGGCGGCGCGCTCGCCAGATTTGCGCCGCCGAGCGGCCCCGGAGTGCGCGTCGATACGTTCGGGTACGAAGGCTATCGCACCAATCCCCGTTACGATTCCCTGCTCGCCAAGGTGATCGTGTATTCGCCCGAGGGGCCTCCGGACGCGCTTCGAAGGGCCCGGCGCGCGCTGAGCGAATTCGCCATCGAGGGCGTCGAGACGAACCTGCCGATCCTGCGGGCAATCGCCGATCATCCCGACTTCGCCGGCGACCGGATTTCGACCGCTTTTGTCGAAAGCCACATCGGCGAGCTTCTCGCTGCGACATCCAGGCTGAGCCCGGACGGGGAGGGGACGAAGACGAGCCGCGCACGCGATCTGCGCCAGATCGATCCGCTCGGCGTCTTTCGGACGGGGGCCGCGGCTGGGCCAGAACGATTGACGGGCGAACGCAATGCGGGGCCGACGCCCCATGGCTTGGTCGCGGCCCCGGCGCCGCTGCAGGGCACGATCGTCGCCTGCATCGCCGTAATGGGCCAGAAGGTGCGAGTCGGCGAACCGCTCGTCGTCATCGAGGCGATGAAAATGGAGCACCTGGTCGGCGCGCCGATCGCCGGCGTCGTCGAGGAGCTTTTGGTCAGAGTCGGCGACACGATCTTCGAGGGTGAGCCGCTGCTGTTGCTGACGCCCGCCGAAGGGGACGATGAGAGCGAAGCCGTCGCGACGGCGATCGATCTCGATGCGATTCGCGGCGACCTCGCCGAGAGCCTTCGGCGCCACGCGGCGCTGCTTGACGAAAACCGACCCGACGCCGTGGCGCGCCGACGCAAGACCGGCCAGCGCACCGCGCGCGAGAACATCGCCGATCTTTGCGATCCCGATTCGTTCATCGAATACGGCGGCCTCGCGGTCGCCGCCCAGCGACAGCGGCGCAACATCGACGAACTCAGGCGCATCAGCCCCGCCGACGGCATGATCGCGGGCGTCGGCGCCGTCAACGGCTTGGCGTTCGGCGAAGAGCGTTCGCGCTGCGCGGTGCTCGCCTACGACTATACCGTATTCGCCGGTACCCAGGGGCTTCTCAATCACAAGAAGAAGGATCGGCTGCTGACCCAGGCCGACAAATGGTCCTTGCCGGTCGTTCTGTTCGCGGAGGGCGGCGGAGGGCGGCCTGGCGACGAATGGCCGACGCCAGCCGGGCTCGAGACCACGACCTTCACCCGGTTCGGGGGGCTCAACGGCAAGGTGCCGCTCGTCGGGATGGTCTCGGGGCGATGCTTTGCCGGGAATGCGGCGTTGCTCGGCGGCTGCGACGTCATCATCGCCGACTGCAGCGCGAATATCGGCATGGGCGGTCCGGCGATGATCGAGGGCGGCGGCCTTGGCGTCTTCCGTCCCGAGGATATCGGGCCGGTGTCGGTGCAGGCTCCCAATGGGGTCATCGACATTCTCGTCGAGAACGAGGCGGAAGGCGTCGCCGTCGCCAAAAAATATCTCGGGTATTTCCAGGGTCGGACCAGCGACTGGAGCGTCGCCGATCAGCGCCTGCTGCGCCATGCGGTCCCGGAGAACCGGCTGCGCGCCTACGACGTTCGCCCGATCATCGAAACGCTGGCCGATGCGGGCTCCGTGCTCGAACTTCGACGCGATTTTGGCCGCGGCATGATCACCGCGCTGATCCGCATCGAGGGGCGCCCGGTTGGGGTCATCGCCAACAACTCGCGTCACGTCGGCGGCGCGATCGACGCTGACGGCGGCGACAAGGCGGCGCGCTTCATCCAGCTTTGCGACGCCTTCGGCCTGCCGATCGTTTCGCTCTGCGACACGCCCGGCATGATGGTTGGCCCAGAGATCGAGAAAGTCGCTCAGGTGCGCCACGTGTCGCGCATGTTCGTCGCGGCGGCGCACGCCAGGGTTCCCTATTTCACCGTGGTCTTGCGAAAGGGCTACGGCCTCGGCGCGTTGGCGATGGCCGGCGGCTCCAGCCAGGCCTCGTTCTTCATCGTCGCTTGGCCGAGCGCGGAATTCGGCGCCATGGGCCTCGAGGGCTCGGTCAAGCTCGCCTATCGCAAGGAACTCGCCGGGATCGAGGACCCCGCACAGCGCAAGGCGTGGTTCGACGAGATGGTCGGAAAGCTCTACGAAGACAACAGGGCGCTGAGCAGCGCGACCTTTCTCGAGATTGACGACGTGATCGACCCGCGCGAAACGCGCCGCTGGATTGTGCACGGGCTCAATTTCGCCAGGCCTGATGGCTCGCTACAAGGACCCAGTCGACGCGTTGACGTCTGGTGAAGCGCCGAAAGACCGATCAACGCCCCGGGCGAACGTGCCCGACGCGTCTGATTGCTGCCGATCAGGGAACGCAACAGTCGCGCCAATTGCAGTCGTTCGTGGAGGGCACAAAGGGTTCTCAGTTCCGACGATCGCCGCGATGCCCCTAAACAATCTTAGCCTGGTGTTCATCCGCATCTGATCACGATGCAGAGGCTAACCTCGCCAAGTCGATGGACGCCGTCAGCGCCAAGCGGCCCTTCCTGAAGCACCAATCTTTGCGCCGGCCCTCCAGACGCTTAGGAGAGGGCGAGACCAGCAAAGAGAGCCTGGAGGTTGTTCACGCCTCTTTTGGTTCCATAACGCCCCTTATCCGCGACACAACAGGCCAGGACCTAACCGCGCGCCGGCCCGCGCGACAATCGGCGGCCGTCGCAGCCGGCGCCGGGCTCGGTCCTGGTACGGAAGGAATGCGGAGGGAAGCAGCCGTCACAGGCTGAACGGGGGGAGTGCGCCAGGAGCGGTCGTTCTCGCCACCTTCTCTGCGTTCGCTCTCGCTCATGACGCTCCGGGCGGGTTCGCTCCGACGCGCTTTCAGCGCTTGCGTCAGCGCGTGCGACAGACACACTGTAATATAAGAAGGTTCGAGAGGCGCCTTTCATCCGCGGCCGGG
>NZ_JBKQOT010000128.1:0-11203 GCF_052145395.1 Roseiarcus sp. | reverse complement strand
CTCGCGCTTCACCACGTCGGCAACCTCGCCGGCAAAGCGCAGGAACCGGATGAAAGACTGGGCGGCCCGTTGTTCGCAGATCACCGCCTCGGTGGCCGCCTCGGCCGCGGCGCGCCTCGCCGATACCGCTTCCACTTGCAGCGTCTCGAATTCCATGTACTTCATCTCAAGGTCGTCGCCGGAACCGGCGCCCTGCGTCTATCTTATCAAAATTGATATGGTAGTCAATACTCGGGCGACGGCAGTTCGCTCCTAGGCGAAGATTGGCTTCAGGGAGGACGGCGATGAAGGTTGCATTCATCGGGCTGGGAAACATGGGCAGCGGGATGGCCGGCTGCATCGCCAAGGCCGGGTTCGACCTCGCGGTGTTCAACCGAACACGCGAGAAGATGGCTCCCCTCGTCGCCGCCGGCGCGCGGGCGGCCACCGATCCGGCCGACGCCGTCCGCGACGCCGATGTCGTTATCACCTCGCTGATGGACGACGCCTCGGTCCTGGCGATGGTCCGTTCGAACGTGCTTGCCGCGATGAAACCGGGCGCCATCCACCTTGGCGTCACCACGGTGTCGCCGGGGTGCGCCGACGAGCTGGCCCGCATCCATGCCGCCGCCGGCAGCCTCTACGTGGCGGGCCCGGTGGTCGGCCGGCCGGACGCCGCCGCGGCCGGCGACTTGCTCTCGATCCTGGCCGGGGACGCGGCCGCGATCGAACGCGTGACGCCGGTCTGCCGAAGCTATTCGCGGATGGTCATGCCCATCGGCGAGCGTCACGGCGCGGCCAACGCGCTCAAGCTCGCGATCAACTACATGATGGTGTCGATCATCGAGGCGATGGGCGAGGTCTACGCCTTCGCCGACAGGTCCGGCGTCCCGCTCGCGCCGCTGCAGGGATTCCTTGTCGAGGCGATGGGCCATCCGGCGCTGAAGATGTACGCCGAAAAGATCGGCCGGCGCGACTTCGCCGGCCGCGGCGGCTTCGCCATGGCCGCCGGCCTCAAGGACGTGAAGCTCATGCTGGCCGCGGCCGGCGAGCTCGGCGTCCCGCTCGAGATCGGCGAGATCGCCCGCCGGAAAATGGACGAGGCGGTCGCGGACGGCATGGCCGAAACCGACTGGAGCGCCACCTACGAAATCACCCGGCGGAAAGCCGGCCTCAACTGAACCCTCGGGAGGGAACGATGGCGGATCTGCTGCTTACTTTCGGATTTTGCTGGATGATCGTCGCGGCGCTGCTGGGGCTCGCACTCGGCGGCGGGCACATCCGTCATCGAGAGGCGCTCGCCGCCGCCGCACGCGCCGGAGACCTCGCCGGCTACAACACGCGGGTCGACGGTTTCGGCGCGCGGGGCACCGCGCACGCCCACGCCTTCCTTTGGTCGGTCGTCTGCATCCTCGTCGCGCTCGTGCTGAACCGTCTGCCGTTCGGCCAATGGGCGCTCAATTCCCTGCCGCTGACCATGATGGGCGCAACCGTGATCTGGACGGGCGGAGCGGTGATCAGGTCCACGCCGATCATGGCGGTCGCCGACATCGTCTTCTTCCTGCTGCTCATCGTCGTCGCCGGCGGGCTCTTCGCCGCGTCGTTCCACTTCGGCGCTTGAGACGCGAGTTTCCCGGGAGGAAGGCATGTTCGCCCGTCGCTGTCAGAACTTTGTCGACGGCCGCTGGCGCGACTCGGATTCCGGTCGAACGTTCGCCGTCCACAATCCCGCCGACCTGAGGCAGGTCTGCCACGAATATCCGTTGTCAACCAAGGTGGACGCGGCGGCGGCGGTCGAGGCGGCGGCCGGCGCCTTCCCTGCGTGGCGGGCGCGGCCCCTGGTGGAGAAGGCCGGTATCATGCGCCGCGCGGCGCAAATCATCCGAGAACGCCGCCGCGAGATCGCCGCCGTCGTCACGCTCGAGAACGGCAAGCTCCTGAAGGAGTCCCTCGCCGAGGTCGACGCCGCCGCCCTGGAGCTCGAATACCAGATCGGGGAGGGCGAGCGCCAGTTCGGCCGGGTCGGCGACGGCTACCGCGCCGGCGTGATGGCCTACTCCCGGCGCGAGCCGATCGGAGTGGTTTCGGCCATCATCCCGTGGAATTTCCCGTTCAACGTTCCGTTCCGCAAGCTCGGACCGGCCCTTATGGCCGGCAACGCCGCCGTGCTCAAGCCGGCGAGCCAGACGCCGGCGGTGGGCGAGATCGTGGTCCACATCCTGCTCGAGGCCGGCCTTCCGCCCGGCGCGCTCCAGTTCGTGACCGGGTCGGGCGCCGAGCTGTCGGAGGCGCTCGTCGCGCACCCGCTGGTGCGCGCGGTGACCTTCACCGGTTCGACCGAGGTTGGGCGGCGGATCGCCCGCGCAGCGGCCGACAACTTCACCCGCACCCAGCTTGAAATGGGCGGCAAGAATCCGATGGTGGTGCTGGCCGACGCCGACCTCGATCTCGCCGCCGAGGACGCCGTGATCGGGGCGTTCTCGTGCGCCGGGCAGTGGTGCACCGCGACCAGCCGGCTCGTGGTGGAGAGGAGCGTCGCCGACGCCCTCATCGAGCGCGTGCTCGCCCGGGTGCGGGCCCTCGCGCTCGGGCCCGGCGACCGGGACGACGCCACCATTGGGCCGGTCGCGGGGCGCCAGCAGCTGACCTCAGTGCTGGGTCACATCGCTCAGGCGCGCCGGCAGGGCGCCGAATTCCTGACCGGCGGCGAGCGCAGCCTCGCGCCGGGGCTCGAGCACGGCTGCTTCATCGAGCCGGCCGTGGTCGACAATGTCCGAGACGACATGGACCTTGCGCGGACGGAGGTGTTCGGTCCGGTGCTGGCGGCGATCCGCGCCGCGAGCTACGAGCAGGCGCTTCAGTTCGCAAACGACACGACCTACGGCCTGTCGTCGTCGATCTATACCCGCGACGTCGGCAAGGCGCTCCACTTCGTCGAGCATTCGGAGGCGGGGCTGACCCACGTCAACCTGCACTCCGCCTACAAGGAGCCCCAGGTCGAGTTCGGCGGCGTGAAGCAGTCCGGCTTCGGCCTGCCGGAAGCCGGAATGAGCGGCATCCGCTTCTTCCAGGAAGAGAAGGGAATCTACATCCGCAAATGAAAAAAGGGCGGCCCGGGCGGGCCGCCCCAACGCGCGGGGGACGTCAGTCGACGGGGGTCTTGCGGCCCTGGAAAACGTAGCGCAGCGACGCTCGCACGTTGTCGTCGGTGTGGACGGTCTTCCCCTTGGCGAGATGGGCGAACATCTGGATCCCGAACCCGCCGTCCAGATCGTCGGCGACGCGCTTGCGCCAGGGGCGGCGCAGGATCTGGGCGGTCAGGCGGCGCACCGCGCGCGGCTGCGACATGACGTGGTCGGCGAGCGTGTAGGCGCGTTCGATCAACTTGTCCCTGGGGACGACCTCGTTGACGAGGCCCCATTCCAGCGCGGTCTTGGCGTCGATGACCTGGCCGCTCAGCAGCGCGTAGGCCGCCCGCTTGACCCCCAACAGCTCCTGGAAGCAGCAGTGGATGCCATCGCCGGGAACCGAGCCGATGTTGAAGTGCGGGTCGAAGATGATGGCGTCCTCGCTGCAGATGGAAAGGTCGCACATCAGGCACAATTCCACATGCGCGCCAGGCCCGTTCAGCACGCCGATCGTCGGAACCTCGAGATCGTCCACCAGCGCTCTGACGTTGGCGCGCCCGTCCTTGTAGGCGTATTCGTAGGCCCAGTGGGCGACGTCGTCCTTCTCGAGCTGGAACCCGTCGGGGTCGACCTCCATCATGAAGTTGTTCCCCGTCCCCGAGAAGATGAAGACCTCGTTCTCGGGGTCGGCGCCGACAGTCTTGAACAACTGGCTGACGGAGCGGTGGTTCTCGACGCTGAGCTTGACCGGCCCGCCTTGCGTATGCGCGCGGGCCAGCAGCACGCCGTCGGCGCGCCGCTCGAGGGTGTAGCACTCCTTGAACCGCTCCCGGTACTCTTCGAATTTCGGCGTGGGAACGAATTTGGTCAGCGACATGGGAAGGCCCCTCCCTAGATCTGGATGACGCCGATGTAGGCGCTCTGTCCCAGCTCGGCCGTGGCCCTGGCGGTCCGGCCGGCAGCCTCGACCGTGACGTCGTAACGGCCGCTGTCGAGATCGAGGCCGTCGAAGCGGAATTCGCCGAAGACGTCGGTCTCGGTCGAAGCGATGGTCGCGCCCTGGCGATTGAGGCCGACCCGGGCGCCGGCGACGCAGTCCTCGCGTCCGTCCCGGCGGGTGACCACGGTTCCGCCGAGGAAGCACTTGCCATAGAGGTGATAGTTCTTATAGTACACGCGCGGTCGCGTCTTCGCCTCGGGAAGCAGCACGACCAGGCTCTGGGCCTTGGCCAGCTCCGCCATCTGCTCGTCGCTGCACTTGACGGATTTCAGCGCCCCGGTCGGGCACGCCTGCTCGGCCCGGGTCTGCGTCCAGCCCTTGTCCAGGAGGTGGGCGTCGAAGATCCATTTCTGCGGAAGCTTCAGATCCTCGTTCCAGAAGATCTCGCCGTAGGGGCACGAGTGGACGACCTCCTTCTGTCCCTTGGCTTTTTCCGGGTCGATGATGACGATGCCATCGGGGCGTTTGTAGACGGCGTCGTTGCGGCCGGCGGCGATGCAGGGCGCGTCGTCGCATTGGTTGCACATCACCGGCAGGTAATGCGCGTCCACCATGGGGTATTCCCCCCGCTCGCGCCGCCTGATGTCGATCCACTGATGTCCGTGCAGCGGCTGGGGCGCGGCGTAGCGGGGAAAATCGTTGCCGACATGCTCGTCCTTGACCGCCAGAAAGCAGTTGCGGCAATTCTCGCACTTGGCCACGTCGACGATCATGTTCCACTTGGTCATATCGTTTCCCTCCCGATTGGCTCTAGGCCGCGCTCGCCGTCGCAGCCGCTCCGGCTACGGCGGGCTTCAGCGCGCCCGTCCAGCGTTCGATCTGGATCAGACAGGAATTGGGCGCCATGCTGGTGGCCTTGGCGCTTTGCGACCGGCTGGGGGTGAGAAGGTTGACGCAGCCGCCGCGGTCGGGCGACCTGCCCGGCTGACCTAGGGGCGCGTAAACGGCCGAAGCCTGGTAGGCGTGGGCCACTCCTTGGCGGAGCCGGCTCGAAACCTCGGCCGCGCAGATGACCTCGGCGCGGTCGTTGAACAGGCGGATCAGGTCGCCGTCGCGAACGCCGCGCTCGCGGGCGTCCGCCACGCTTAGGCGGCAGACGAGGTAATAATGTCCGTCGATCAGTCGGCGATGCTCGGCGATGTCGTTGATGGTCGAGTCCTTGCCGTCGCCGAACGTGTGGAAGCTGTAGCGGATATGGGGCGACACCAGCTGGATCGGGTGCTTGCCGGCCGGCTCCGCGGCCGTTCCGCCCTCCCAGCTGGGGATGTAGCGGTTGAGCGCCGGCCGTTCTGGGTCCTCAAACGCCTTCAGGCTTTCGGGGATGAACTCGATCTTGCCGCTTTGCGGCTGCATTCCCTCGAGCCACTGTCCCGAATAGTCGCCGGGCAGCGGGAACGGCTCGGGAACGTCCTTCTTGCGGCCCTCATAGTACCAGCGGTACGACGTGGGCGCGCGCAGCGCCTCCTGCTCGGCCGGCACGACGTAGTAGCCTTTCCGCAGGAACTTCTTCCAGCTGATGTATTTCGAGACGTCCGAGCCCTCGAAGATGCGCTTGCACCAGTCGAGCTCGCTCGATCCCTCGGTGAACGCCACGCCCAGTCCCAACCGGGTGGCGAGATCGCGGAAGATCTCGAAGTCGGACCTGGATTCGCCGAGCGGCTTGATACAGGGGTGCTGCATCACGACGACGCGGTGGTTGAGCTGGCTCGGGAACATGTAGCCGTAGCCGCCGCAGCCCGCCCATTCGCCGATGTCCCAGCGCTCGAAATTAGTGCAGGCGGGCAGGATTACGTCGGCAAACTTGGTTTCGCCTTCGAGCCAGATTGACTGACTGACGACGAAGGGCAGGTTTTCGGACTGGTACATCCGGATCCAGCGGTTCGACTCGGTCATCGTGCCGATCGACGCCCCGCCGTACTTGTAGAGCATCTGGATTCGGGAATGGCCGGGCAGCGGGTAGGTGAACGGTATGAACTGATTACGGATCGACATGGGATCCGTGGGGTAGCCGACCACCTCGCCGTTGATGATCGCCTCCGGCAGGAACTGCCGCGGGATCATCTGCTTGCAGGGGTTCATGGTCAGCACGTGGGGGATGCGCTGATAGGTGTTCGGGGCGTCGCCGGTCCACTGCAGGTCGCCTGAGATGCCGCCGTCGGCGTAGCCGGGGAACCAGAAGTTGAAGTCGAGCGGCGCCCCGATCTGCATGTTGCCGAAGTTCACCCCCGGGCGGCCGAGCCCCTGCATGGCCATAAGGATGACCATCATCCGCGCCCACTGGGCGCCGGTGGCCGAGCGGCAGGCGCCGCCGACGCCGTTGCCCGCGCCCCCCGCGCCGAGATAGGTCTTGCTCCGTCCCCATTCGCGGGCGAGCGCGCGGATGTCGCGGGCCGGAACTCCTGTCTCCTTCTCGGCCCATTCCGGCGTCTTCGGCGTTCCGTCCTCCCGGCCCATGATGTAGGCGGCCCATTCGTCGAAGCCGGTGGTGCGGGTCTTGACGAACTCCTTGTCGTAGAGGCCCTCCTCGATCCAGACGTGGCAGATCGCCTGGGCGAGCGCCGGGTCGGTGGTCGGTCGCGGCGCGATCCACTTGCCGCCGAGCAGAGCCGCGGTGTGGTTCCAGTACGGGTCGATGTGGACGAACTTGATCCCCAGGTCCTTGGCCCAGAGCCGCCGCACCGTGCCGTCGAACGCGGCGTAGACCCCGGCGGTCGTTTCTGGGTCGCTCGACCAGAACACCATCAATTCACAGTTCTTGAGCGCGTCCTCGACCTGGCCGAACGTCTCGCCAATGCCGAGCCGCATCGTATGGCCCCAATGGTGCGTCGCCCCCCAGTACCATCCCTCCCAGCTGTCAGGGTTGTGCATCACCCGGGTGAAGCCGACCAAATTGAAGAACCGGAACAAGGCGCTGAGGTAGTAGCCGACGTTGCCCCAGCTGTGATGCGAGCCATGGCTGACCGCGATCGCGCCCGGCCCGCACTCGCGCTTCAACCGCTTGATCTCGGCGGCGACGATGTCAAGCGCCTCGTCCCAGCTGATTCGCTCGTAACCCGAGACGCCGCGGTTCTGCGGGTTGCGGGCGCCATTGGGGGCGAAATCGACCCGCTTCATCGGATAGAGCAGCCGCTCCTTGCTGTAGACGAGGGACTTGGAAGCGAGCCCGTAGGGAGCGAGCGAGGTCTTGCGCGGCGGCTGGAAGGCGCGGTCGCGGGCTTCGATCGCCCATGTGGGGGCGTCCTCGGCGCCAAACTCGATCGGGGTCATGCGGAGGATCTTGTCGTTCTTGACGTAGACGTGGACCGGGCCGCCGTTTGTGTTGTTGGTGTAGCGGGTGACGCCGTCGCCCTGATCCTCGCCGTACTTGCAACCGATCGTCTGGGACATGCTGATAGTGCCGGTCAGCCACGACAGCAGCGCGTCGGGTCCCGTCATGACGGTCTTGAAATTCTTGACGGCGTCGATGTTGAACAGGAAGTCCTGTTTCGGCGACAGCATCTTCAGCGCGACGGCCTTGGACTTGAACGCCAGCGCGACGTCCGGCTTGGGGTGAAGGCCGGCGCCGGACAGAATCCTGCCGTCGCGGAACTCGATCCAGCGGGCGACCGAACCGTCCATCAGCTTGAGCTGAGCGACCATGTTCTTTTCCCCGATTCGGGCCCGAAATTCGGGGAAACGCCTCGCGGTGACGCGAAGGACCTGGACAATGGCGAATAGCGTGACTGCCAACCTCATCGCATCCTCCCGTAATTGGCCAAATGGCGTCGCCCGAGCCGGCGCGGCGTCCTGACCGCTGCATCAAAGTTGACGCATACGTCAGTTTTTCTGACAGCCTATAGATCAATCCCTGTCAAATTTCAAGAGGTTCATGCGCCATTCGTCGAAAGTTTCGCCTAGGGTGGCGACCGAGCATCTGCGCGGCCTGCGGATCGCGCCGGAAAAGAACGACCTGAACCCGCACTTGTTCTCGCTGACCCCAGCCGTCGAATCGAGCAAGGCGGGTGCGCTGTTGGCGCACGGGTCGGATTCAAGCGGCGCCACGACAATGTTGCTGATTGAGCGAAGCCGCTACCGCCGCCCTCACTCCGTACGGATCGATCATCCGTTGCGCTGCGGGGATCGTCCCGGCGTTTCCTCGCGGCGCGTCAAGTCCGGGCAGGAACATAATTTTCAGCCTTCGCCAGCACGAAGTCGGCAATCGCCTCCGTGTCGTTCAAGTTGAGGACGGGGATCGCCAGAGCCGGCAGGCTTTCGTCGCTGGCCACGGCGATGATGTCGGACACCTCCCGCCACATCAAGTCGTGGCCCTCGCTCGGACGGTGCACTTCGATGGCCGCATGACGGTGGGTATGGAACCCCTCGATGAGAACGAGATCGACAGGCGCAAGCCGCGCGACGAGGTCTTCGAGCGCCGGCTGCGGCGCATTGCGGATCTCGTGCATGAGCGCCCAGCGCGAGTCGGAAACGAGCATGACCTCCTTCGCACCCGCCTCCCGATGGACGAACGAGTCTTTGCCGGGACGATCGAGGTCGAAGCCGTGGTGCGCGTGCTTGATGGTGGAGACCGTCAGCCCGCGCCTTCGCAGGGTGGGCAGCAGCGAGGCGATCAGCGTCGTTTTTCCCGACCCGCTGCGTCCGACAAGTCCGATCATTCGCATGGGCAAGCTCGCGTCGAAGGCGTTCGGGAGGGAGAAGCCTCCCTCCCGGCCGGAGCGCCGGGCGTTGCGCCCGCGCTCCGGTTTCTCGGTCAGACGGCGGATTTCGGCGCCGTGAAGACGTCGACCGTGACCGCGGGGCCAGTATACTCCTCGACTTCGCCGACAATCGAATGGCCGCAGTTGCACTGGCCGAGCTTGGACGTGCCGATGTCCATGCTCAGATTGTTGACGTCGCCGTACTTGCACAAGGTTCCAGGCTTGCCGGGCTCGAGCGGATCATACCAGCCGCCCTCGTTGACCCGGATCATGCCCGGACGCATCGCCTCCGTCACCTTGGCGCCAGCGAGAATCTGGCCGCGATCGTTGAACACGCGCACGACGTCGGCGTCGCTGATCCCGCGCGCGGCGGCGTCCTTCGGATTGATCCAGTCGATATGGCGAAGCATTACATCATCCCCGCTTATGAGCGGGTCGGCCTCTCAAGGGTCGTGGCGGCGGAGTATGTGGGGATCAGCCCCGTCCTGTTCGACCAAATGGTCAAGGACGGCCGGATGCCTCCGCCGAAGCTGATCAATAGCCGCAAGGTCTGGATGCGCGCAAAGGTCGAGAAAGCCTTTGCCGAATTGCCCAATGACGGGGATGATCCGGGGTCCAGCAATCCATGGAAGGATTGCGCCTGAGGCCGGGAATGCAATTCGACCTTCCCTATCTCGTCCAAGACGTCGACCGCCACGGCAACGTGCGGCTCTATGCGCGCACGAAAGTCGCCGGCAAGTTCCGCAAGGAGCGCATCCGGGCGCAGCCTGGCTCTCCTACCTTCCTGGCCGAATACCAGGCGGCCCTCGATCGCCTAACCGCCGGCAGGAAGGAGGCCGAGACCCCCACCATCAAGACCGGGACACTCGGGTGGCTGGTCGCCGAATACGAGCAGTCGTTCGTCTTCAAGAAGTTAGCTCCGCGAGAGCAGCGCGTGCGCCATCTGATCTTGGAGTCGTGCCTTAACGAGACCACCAAGCCCGGCTCATCCTACAGGTTCCGCGATTGCCCGCTCGACCAGTTCACCCCCGACCATGTCCGCCTGCTGCGCGACCGCAAGAAAGACAAGCCCGGTGCGGCGAACAACCGAGTCAAGTGGCTCCGCGCCATGTTCGGCTGGGCCTGCGAAGAGCGATCCAAATGGGCCAAGACCAATCCGGCGGCGGCGGTCAAGGCGGCCGATTACGACCGGAAGACGTTCCACACCTGGACGCTGGAGGAGTTCCTCCAATTCGAGGCAAGGCATCCGCTCGGTTCCAAGTCCCGCCTCGCCATGGCGCTGATGGCGTATACAGGCATGCGCCGCTCCGACGCCGTCGCGCTCGGGCCGCAGCACGTCAAGGACGGTCGGATCACCTTCATCCCGCAGAAGACCAGCACGACGACCCGCAAGACCCTGCGCCTGCCCCTGCTGGACGTGTTGCAGAAGGTGCTCGACGCCAGCCCCCTCGGCGTCAGGGCGTTCTTGGAGACGGAATACGGCGTTCCCTTCACCGCGAACGGCTTCGGCGGCTGGTTCCGCGACCGCTGCGACGAGGCCGGTTTGACGCACTGCACCGCCCACGGGCTGCGCCGCGCCGGGGCGACTTTCGCCGCCGAGAACGGTGCGACCGTGCCGCAACTGATGGCGATTTTCGGTTGGGCGACCGCCAAACAAGCCGTCCATTACGTCGACGAGGCGAACCAGCCCAAGATCGCTGGCTCCGCGATGCACCTGATCATCGCGAACGATGGCTGAACAAGAGTGTCCCACCGGCACCCGCTCGGGTGTCCCACCCTCAACTAGTACATCGCTTCCAAGGATCGACTCATATCACGCGGCCTGACCGATTCTATAGGTCCAAGTGTGAACGACGGGATCGCGGTTGGCCTCCTCGATGGCGTCGAGGATTCTTTGGCGCAGTTCCTGGGGTCGTTTGCGGGAGGGGGCGGAATCCTACGCTAAGCCGACCATCGATATTCTCCTGAACGTGGGCCGCAACGCAAAGTCGCCGACATTCTCAGGCGGGCCGAATGACAGTCGGGCGGACCGGCCGTTTATTCTTTTCGACAAAGAGGACTATTTGGTCCTAACAGCGGGCGTGGCGATCACTCACTGCCCGCTGTTTTTGCGTCGGCTCACGTGTTCTCGTCGGAAGGGCGCGTGCTTTCCGTTTTCGCGTCAGTTGTCAATGCAGCCCATGTTGCATTCTTCGCGATTGCGGCTGAGGCCATCGGTCTCCGGCTCGCGGGCGAGGGTAGGAGAAAGCGCTATCGCGTTGTTCGGGATCGCAGCGTGTGCGACGCGCTGATAGACATGAGAGTGATGAACTTTTGTGGCGCTGTCGTTCGCGTAGACGGCTACAGGAGTGCACAAAGATAATGCGAGAGCCATCACGGTGGTTGTCAACGTATTCATTTTG
>NZ_JBKQOT010000127.1:0-6736 GCF_052145395.1 Roseiarcus sp. | reverse complement strand
CGACGCGCGTGACACCCGATGTATCGATGATAGACTTGCCCATGGACGGCCTCCTTCCAGATGGCGCCTTCAACAACCACCATCTTGGCACGCTTGATGCCGTTCGGGGCGCCGTCCACCTCATCAGCAAAGGCTCGGATATGACCCATTCGCAAAGCCGGCTGTGAATGACCCCCCTTGCGCATTGCCGCCGTCATGGTTGCCGCTCGCTACGCCGCCCCCTCCAGCAACCCCGCCAAGTTCGCCGCCCGCTTCGCCGCGCGCACCTTGACCTTCCCGTCCCGTCCCCGCGCGTCCACCTCGCGGACGGGCAGCGCGTCGGGCGCAAGGCCGGCGCGGCGGCAGACCTCCTCCGATATCAGCACCTCGCAGTCGAGCGTCCGGGTCAGGTCCTGCAGGCGGGAGGCGACGTTGACCGCGTCGCCGATCACGGTGAACTGGGCGTGGCGCTCGTAGCCGATGTCGCCCGCGACCACGATGCCGGCGTTGACCCCGACGCCGAAACGGACGGGCTCGACGGGCCCGTGCGCCAGCGCGGCGTTGAGCTTCTCGACGTTCGCGGCGATGACGCCGCACGCAGCGACCGCCGCCCGGCAGGCCTCGTCCGGGGTCGACTTCAAGCCGAACACGGCGAGAAGCCCGTCGCCGAGCACCTGGTTCGGCTGTCCGCCCGCCTCGATGACGGCGCTGGAGACCGCATTGAGGAACTGGTTGATCAGGAACACGGTATCGTAGGGAAGCCGTCTCTCCGCGCGACGGGTCGAACCGCGCATGTCGACGAACATGACGGCGGCGTAGCGCTCCTCGCCGCTTCGCGAGGGCCCACGTCGGACGTCGGCGAGCGTCGCGTGCGGCGGCAGCAGCGGAAGCAGGGCGAGGTCGTGCGCGGGCCTGAGCTGGCAGCCGAGGCGGACCCCGGTCTCCGCGTGGACGCGATCGAGCAACGCCTGCTCGGCCTCACTCGGCTCCGGCAGGTCGTCGAGGTCCCCCAGCACGCGGACGCGGCAGGTGGAGCACCGCCCGCGCCCGCCGCACACGTGCGCCAGGGGGACGCCGGCGATGAGGCTCGCCTCCAGCACGCTGAGGCCGCGTTTCGCCCGGATCGTCCGGTCGGGAAAGGTCAGCCGGATCGAGCCGACCCAATGCTCGCGCCAGCGGCGAAGGCCGCGGACGAGGATCACGCCCACGAGTATCCCCGCAAGGAAAATCAGCGTGTCCCCGCGGTCGGCGAGCAGACGTGCGTTGTCGGCGGCCGTTCCGACATGCGCGGGGCTGAGGTTCACCGCCCGCCATGCCGGGTCGCCGAACAGAGGCGAGACTTGGCGCTCGCCCTGGAGGAATCCGAGAAGCGCCAGCGTCGGCAGGAGCACGGCGCCCGACAGCAGGAGGTTCCTCATCCTCGAGTAGAAAGGCTTGAGCGCAAGCCAGAAGTGGATTCCGATGCAACCGTGGATCCACACGATGAGCAGCATCGCCGCCTGAAGAAACCCGGCCGTCGGTGACGAGCCGAACTTGTACAGCTCCTGCGCGTAGCCCTTGTCGGCGCCGAACAGACTGAGGGCGACCCGCGTGCCAAACACGTGGTCCGCGAGCAGAAACGGGATCGTCAGGCCGAGAACGAGCTGCGTCGCCTCGAGCTTCGTCCAGCGGAACTGCCTCCGCTCGTAGAGCGCCCAGAAGCCGAGGCTCATGTGAGTCAGGAGCGCGGCGTAGAGGACGAGCGCGCCCGGAACGGATTGCCAGATCAGCTTCTGGATCAGGAGCCCGCGCTCCATTGCTTCGACGGAGAGGTTGCCGAGGGCATGGTTCAGGTAATGCAGGGTCACATAGGTGAACAGGACCAGCCCGCAGGCGAGACGGACCTGACGGACGCTCGGGGTCCGGAAGCGCAGGGGCGTCCCCTTCGTCGGTCGGTCGGATCGGAACGGTCATCTTTCGCCGAATCAGGGTGAACATGACGCCGCCGGGGTGAACGCTCCGAACGAGCTTTCTGACGACGCTGAGCGGCGATAGCACGAAAAGGCGCCGCGCGCGTCCGCCGTCCGATCGCGCCGCACTTCAGGAAGCACGAATTTCTATCGTCTTGTCAGTCGGATAGCCAGTCAGACGTTGGAAGCGCGGGCGCTTCGCCCGCAGCGCGTCCGGATGCGGCGCCGCGCCGCGGTCGCGTTCAGCAGACGTTCAGCCGTTTGAGCGCAGATGTCGCGTCGCTAACGGTCGGATGCCGCCTAACGCGTGCGTGGGCGGCGGGGACCCGACCGGAAGCGCGGAAAGCGCCCGCAGGAAGGGGCGCCGCCGCTGAAGCGAATGAGGGCGGGCGTTTACCATGTTGAATCATGATTTTGGCGTTGGCGAGCGGAGCCTCGAGGCCGATCCGCTGGCCGAACTGCGGCGACTGCAGGAGGCGCGTCCCGCCTCGATCCTGAGCGACGGCTCGCCCTTGCGCCGGCGGTTCGGCGAGCGGCTCGACGACGTCCTCGAGGAGGCGTGCCACCGGTTCGCCGAGCGGATCGCCGTTTCGACCGACGGCGCCGAGATCAGCTATCGCGAGTTCGCCGCCCGCGCGAGCCAGATGGCGCGGTTCCTCCGCGCCCGCGGCGTGAAGCCGGGCGACCGTGTCGGCGTGCTGCTCGACCGCGGAGTCGAGACCTATGTCGTGCTGTTCGGGCTCCTGAAGGCGGGCGCCGCCTATGCGCCGCTCGACCCGAACCATCCGGCAGACCGCGTGCGCTATATTCTCGCCGACGCGGGCGCGACCCTCGTCGTGACGCACATGCGCTTCGCGGACCGTTTCGTCGACGCGGGCGTTGAGACCCTGGTTCTCGACTCCGCGCGCGAAACCGTCGCCGGGTTCGACGACGCGCCACTCTCTGAAGCGGAGAAGGCCGGGCGCGGCGAGGGCCTTTGCTACGTCCTCTATACGTCGGGCACGACCGGCAATCCGAAGGGCGTCGCGATCGCGCATCCGAGTATCTGCAATTTCGTCCGCGTCGCCGCCGAAACTTACGGATTCGGCCCCGGCGACCGGGTCTACCAGGGCATGTCGATCGCCTTCGACTTCTCGATCGAGGAGGTCTGGGTCCCGCTCGTCGCCGGCGCGACGCTCGTCCCCAACACCGCCGCCACGAGCCTCTTCGGCGAGGAGCTTGCCGAGTTCCTCGAGACCCGCGCCATCACCTGCTTCGCCTGCGTGCCGACTCTGCTCGCCTCGATCGACCGCGAATTGCCCAAGCTGCGCGTCTTTTTGATCGGCGGCGAGGCCTGTCCGCCGGCGCTGGTGAGGCGCTGGAGCCGGCCCGGCCGCACGCTGCTGAACAGCTACGGGCCGACCGAGACCACCGTCACCGCCACGCTCGGCGTCCTCATGTCCGACAGCCCCGTGACTATCGGCAAGCCGCTGCCGACCTATTCGATCGTCATCCTCGACGCCGAGGAGGACGCAGCGGTCGAGTTCGGCGAGCAGGGCGAGATCGGCATCGCCGGCATCGGCGTCGCCGAAGGTTATCTCAACCGTCCCGATCTTACCAGCAAGAGGTTCGTCAGGGACTTTCTCGCCCTGCCGAACAACCCGTCAGGGCGCATCTACCGCACTGGCGACCTTGGCCGCCTCACTGACGACGGCGAGATCGAATATCTTGGCCGCATCGACACCCAGATCAAGCTGCGCGGCTACCGCATCGAGCTGACCGAGATCGAGTCGGTCGTCATCGAGATCCCGGAGATCGCGCAGGCCGTCGCCGCCACCTTCGAGCCCGAGCCGGGCGCGCCCGAACTCGTCGCCTATTATTCGGTCAAGCACGGCGCAGCCGCGCCAGACCCGGCTGCGATCGTCGCGCACATGCGCGCTCGCCTGCCGGCCTATATGACGCCCGCCTATCTCGAGCGCCTGCCGTTCATCCCGACCCTGGTCAGCAACAAGGCCGACCGCAAGCTGTTGCCCAAGCCGAAGTCGGCGCGCCTCCGGCTCAGCGACAAGGTCGTTCCGCCCGAGACGGAGACCGAACGCGATCTGTGCGAGGCGCTCGAGGACGTGCTCGGTCTCGAGGCGGCGTCGATCGATGCGGACATGTTCGCCGAATACGGCGCGCATTCGCTCCTGATGGCGCGGTTTTGCGCGCGCGTCCGCGCGCTCGAGCCATCGCTTCAGGTCGCCATGCGCGACATCTACGCCAACCCGACGATCCGCCGGCTCGCCCGCGCGCTCGACGCGCAAAAGCCGGCGGAGACGGCGAATCTCGCGGTCGCGCCGGCTCACCGGCCGTCGAACTTGGCCTATTGGGCCTGCGGCGCGGCGCAGACGGCGTTCTACGTCGTCGTCGGCGCGTTCGCGGTCGCATGCGCCCAAGCCGCGTTCAACTGGGTCTATGAAGACGCCGACACGCCGGTTACGCTCTATGGGCGCGCGCTCGCCGTCGCCACCCTCTGGTTCTTCGGCCACAACGCCGTCGCGATCCTTGCGAAATGGCTGCTGATCGGCCGCGCCCGCGCCGGGGCGATCCCGATCTGGAGCCTGAGCTATTTCCGATTCTGGGTGGCGAAGAGCCTGGCGCGCTCCGCTCCGGCGATGGCCTTCGCCGGGACGCCGCTCTACAACCTGTACCTGCGGCTGCTCGGCGCGAAGATCGGGGCGAACGCAGTGATCGTCTCGCGCGCCGTGCCTTTCGTCTCGGCGGACCTGTTCGAGGTCGGCGAGGACGCGCTCGTCATGCACAGCGCGCTCATGCCGGGCTATACGGCCTACGGCAACCGCATTCAGCTCGACGCGATCCGTATCGGCCGCAACGCTTATGTCGGCGAGCACAGCGTGCTGGAAATCGGCTCGACAATCGGCGACTTTGGCGAGCTTGGCCATGCCTCCTCGCTGCAGTGCGGACAGCGCGTGCCGGACGGCAAGCGCTACGCCGGCTCGCCGGCCGAGGAGACGACGACGAGCTTCCGTCTCGCCGACGAGACGCCGGCGCAGCCGCTCCGGCGCGCACTCTTTACCGCCTTCCGGCTCGCCTTCGTCATCGCGGTCGCCGGCGCGCTCGCGGACGCCGTCGTCTACTATCTCATGGGGGCGCTGACCGAAGGCGACGACGCGCTTGCACTGAAGCCTTGGGACGCGACCTTCGCGGTGCTGCCGCTGGCGGCCGGGACCGCGCTCGTCGTGACTCTCGGCTCGCTCGTCGCTGGACTTGTCGCGATTTACGCCATACCGCGGCTCGCCAATCGCTTCCTGGCCGAAGGCAAGGTCTACCCGCTCTACGGCTTCCACCACGGGATGCAGGATCTCGTCGGGCTCGTCAGCAACTCGGCGTTCTTCAACCTGATGTTCGGCGACAGCGTCTTCATCGAGCCCTATCTGCGCTGGGTCGGCTGGAAGCTCGACCGTGGCGTTGAGACCGGCTCGAACTTCGGCAGCGAACAGGGTCAGGACAATCCGTTCCTGTGCTCCGTCGGCGCCAACACGGTCGCCTCCGACAGCCTGTGGCTCGGCAACCTGACGATGTCGAGCCGCGCCTTCCGGCTCGGCCAATGCCGGATCGGCGAGAACAACTTCCTCGGCACCATGATCTACGTGCCGCCCGGCGCGCGCACCGGCGACAACGTGATGTTCGCCACCAAGGTGATGGCGCCGATCGACGGACCGGTGCGCGAGAACGTCGGCCTCCTGGGCTCGCCCGCCTTCGAGATCCCGCGCGCCTCCGCGCGCGACCTCGAGATGCTGGCCGCGATCGGGTCGAAGGAACGGGCGCGCCGGCTCGTCCGCAAGACCTGGTTCAACATCGCCGCGATCGCCGGGCTCGTCGCGTCGCGCTGGTTGATCGTGTTCCTGGCCGTCTACCTGTTCGGCTGGACGGCGGCGGTCTATGGCGTCAACGACGCGCCGCCGATGATGGCGGCGGCGGCCCTCGTGATCCTGCTGTCGATCGCCGTGTTCATTCTGGTCGAGCGCGCCTCGCTCGGCTTCGGGCGCCTGCGACCGGAGATCGCGACCGTCTACGATCCGGCCTTCTGGCGGGTCGAGCGGCACTGGAAACTCTCGGACTCGCCGCTCGCCAGCGCTTTCGCCGGCACGCCGATGCGCAACGTCATCTCGCGGCTGCTTGGCGTCAAGGTCGGCAAGCGGGTGTTCGACGACGGATGCACTTTGTCGGAGCGGACGCTGGTCGAGATCGGCGACGAGGCCAACCTCAACGAGGGGAGCATCGTCCAGGCGCATTCGCTGGAAGAGGGCGTGTTCAAGTCGGACACCGTCCGCATCGGCGCCGACGCGTCGATCGGAATCGGCTGCCTCGTCCATTACGGCGTGACGATGGGCGAGCGGACCCACCTGGACGCCGACTCCTTCCTGATGAAGGGCGAGATCACCCCAACCGACTCCCGCTGGCGCGGCAACCCGGCCAAGCTCGTGCATCAGGAGTCGTAGGGCGCGTCGGCCCTTCCGCCCGAGAAGGGGTGGGGCCAGCGCGGTCCTCGGGGTCGCTTGGGCGCGTGTGCGCGATCAGCGCAATCTGGTAGTTGTGTTGTCGGCACTAACATGAACATTACAGAATTTCGCTTGACTCCTGGTATCCCTTGTCAACAATAGGCCTACGCCTTAAGGTCGATTGAGGGGGTGGCGTTGTTATGTCTAAAGGTCGATCAATTAGGCGTATTCCTTGACCTGAAGTTGGTGAGAAGGCCGTGGGGCGTGGTTGAGACCATGATCATGATGACGGGGGCGTTACGATATTCGGCAAACCCTGGCGCC
>NZ_JBKQOT010000126.1:0-3135 GCF_052145395.1 Roseiarcus sp. | reverse complement strand
CCCTCGATGTCTTCGGCGACGATAAGCAACGGCTTGCCGGCCAGGATGATGGACTCGAGGATGTTGAGCAGTGGCTGAAGGGAGGAAAGCTTCTTCTCGTGAATGAGTATGTAGGCGTCCTCGAGTTCGGCCACCATCTTCTCGGCATTGGTGATGAAATAGGGCGACAGGTAGCCGCGGTCGAACTGCATCCCTTCGACGACGTCGAGCTCGGTTTCGGCGGTCTTAGCCTCCTCGACCGTGATCACCCCCTCATTGCCGACCTTCTTCATAGCGTCGGCGATCATCTTGCCGATCGTCTTGTCGCCGTTGGCCGAAATCGTACCGACCTGGGCGATCTCCTCGGAGGACTGAACCTTCTTGGCGCGGCGCTGGATGTCCTTGACGACGGCGGTCGTCGCCATATCAATGCCGCGCTTGAGATCCATCGGATTCATCCCGGCGGCGACGAGCTTGAGGCCCTCCTTTATCATCGAGGCGGTCAGCACCGTCGCGGTGGTGGTGCCGTCGCCGGCAATGTCACTGGTCTTCGAGGCGACCTCGCGCACCATTTGGGCGCCCATGTTCTCAAACTTGTCTTCCAGTTCGATCTCCTTGGCGACGGTGACGCCGTCCTTGGTGATGCGGGGGGCGCCGTAAGACTTGTCGAGCACGACATTGCGGCCCTTGGGACCCAGCGTCGCTTTGACGGCGTTGTTGAGGATGTCGACACCGCGCAGCATACGGTCGCGGGCGTCGGATGAGAAACGTACGTCTTTGGCGGACATGGTTGTTCCATCCCTGGTTTGAGGTGAGAGGACAGGCGGCCTCAGGCGGCCTTCTTCTTCGTAGCGCTTGCGCCCTCGATCACGCCCATGACGTCGGACTCTTTCATGATCAAGAGGTCCTCCCCGTCGATTTTGACCTCTGTGCCGGACCATTTGCCGAACAGCACTCGGTCGCCCGCCTTGACGTCAAGCGGGACAAGCTTGCCGCTTTCGTCACGAGCTCCCGGTCCGACGGCGATGACCTCGCCTTCCTGGGGCTTTTCCTTGGCCGTGTCGGGAATGATGATGCCACCCTTCGTCTTTTCCTCGCCTTCGATGCGGCGGATCACGACGCGGTCGTGCAATGGACGGAAGTTCATGAGCTTCTCTCCCGGTTGATCTTTCGATGCCGACTTTCAGGCGAAATGACCTGGCGGTCGGCTTGGTCTCAAGCTCGCAATACATAGTCACAGTTGGCACTCGCGACAAGGGAGTGCCAACTTCCCCAGCCCCGCCGGCCGCTCTGTGATATGCCGCGCTCGGCCGCCGCCGTGCCTGCGCGCACCCAGTCCGCCGGCGTCGCCACCCAGGCCTCCCAGCAATCCATGCAATCCAGGATCACGAAGCCTTGCGCGCGAGCGCGCTTGACCAGCAGGTGCCGTTCGATCCGCGGCCCGCTCGATCGCGGCATTGTCAAGGACGGCACCCTTACCTGCCATTGGCGCCACGCCCGCTTCGACCCCGAAAGCTTTCTTCTCGGCTGAAGGCCACGCTCATTGTTTCGACTTTCCCTTCTCAAGGCGATCGCTGCCGAGCCAGGCAATGGTTCGAGGGCGAGCTCTCAGCCCCGCCTTTTCGACGAGGGAATTGAGAGCGCGCCTCGATCTCCGACGCGACCGCCGTCCAGAACTGAAATCGACGTCGACTGCGGGCGCGCCGGGCGCTCGACATCTCGCTTGACGTCGTCTTGAGCGCGGCCTCCAGGCCGTGTCGAGTCACGAGCAGCTCTGCGGCTTTGACCGCTTCCATTCGGAGGGAGATTTCTGTCGTGTTCACGGGCGTCAAAGCCCCTCTTTTGTGTCTCGCCTCTTTATTGAGAAACTACCTCCCCCACCTTTCAAGGAATCCAACCAAGCGCGCCCCCATCCGGGGCGTTTTTTGTGTCGCGTGGTCCTCTCTACGCGCAACCATTCGATGTTCACCAGCGCGACTCGTCACTTCCCTCCGGCAGCCAATCACGAGGGCCTCTCGACGCCCATTGCGGGGAAAGGACCGTGGCGAGGCGAAGGCTGTTGTTCGACGTGACGCTGTTGTCGCGCGTCGCCGGCTGGTCGCGCCTCGCCTTGCCGCCTCAGCGCCGATATGCCACCATTCTCAAGGCGATGCGGCCTCGTGAGCCGCGGAAATGGATCGCCCCTTTGGGAGGGATGCCCATGCTCAGAACGCTTACGCGCTTCCTGGCGTTGCTATTTTTCGCGCTCGCTTTGCCGCTAGCGGCGCAGGCCAAGACTTTCTATTGGATCTCGCACGGCTCGCCCGCCGATCCGGTCTGGACCTATTTTCTGGCTGGCGCGAACATGTGGGCGAAGGACACGGGCCAAACGGTCAAGACCTCGTTCCACAACGGCGACGTCGCCGCGCAGCAGGAGGCGATCCGCACCGCCATCGCCGCCAAGGCCGACGGGATCGTCACCACGAGCCCCGATCCGGGCAGCCTCACCGAAGTCGTGAAGGAGGCGCGCGCCGCGGGTATTCCGGTCATCAACTTCAACACGCCCGATTCAAAGGTCGATTTCAACGCCTATGTCGGCGTCGACCTGGCGAGCGTCGGCAAGGGCTGGGCGCAGTATCTCGTCGACCACAATCTGGTGAAGTCGGGCGACTTTGTCTGGATGCCGGTCGAGGTTCCCGGCGCGAGCTACGGCGTCGTCGAGGAGCAGGCGATCGCGGGCGTCTTCAAGCCGCTCAACATCACTTGGGAAGTGACCGACGCAACGCTCGACCAGGCGAACGTCATCTCGCGGATGAGCGACTATCTCACCGCCAACCGCACGAAGATCAAGGCGATCATCGGACTCGGCGACCTTGTCACCGGCTCGATCAAGCGCGTCTTCGACCAGGTCGGGGTGAAGCCGGGCGAAATCCCGGTGGTCGGATGGGGCAATTCGCGCGACACGACGGGCGAGGTCCTCGCAGGCTACGTCAACGCCGGCGAATGGCAGGATCCGCAAGCGACGAGCTACCTGGCGCTCTCTTACGCCAATCTCGCGACGAACGGCATTCCGCCCGGGTTCGACATCCACGTCGGCGCGCTCTACACCAAGGACACGGCGTCCATCTACGACAAGATCCTGTCCGGCAAGTAGGGCGACGCTCGGCGCCGCCGCGC
>NZ_JBKQOT010000125.1:0-5652 GCF_052145395.1 Roseiarcus sp. | reverse complement strand
CCGGTCTCAGGGCTTGCTCGCCGTCGTGTTGTAGTCTCTTGAGGCAAAGTCCGCATCGACGTCGACATGTTCGGGGTTTGCTCTCGCCTCGCCGATTGCCGCACGGCGCGTTGCGCCGCGTATTCGCTCCGCGCCGCGGGCAGGCTCGCAAACCACCTCGCGGACCATGGAACTGGCTCGCCGCCTGCGTCGTGAAGAAATGCTTAAGGAGCATCGCTCATCGGCGCGTCTTCCGTGAACCGGTGATCGCGCAACTGTTTCTCCACAAATGATAAGCGCCCGATCGAACGATTCCACCGTGACATGACGTCACAGACGGCTCCGCGCGTTGCGGCGACTTCCCCTAGCAAGCCGCCTCCGAGAGCGACTTGGTTTTCCAGCCGCCGGCGCTCGGTGCGGGCCCGTCGCGACGTTCGCTTCAAGAATTTTTCGCTCGCCTGGAATTTTTTTCGTCTGTCCAAGAAAGGGGAGGCTTTCAACAAGGTCGACCTGAATCGGCGCTCGGAAATCGGCCGGGAGCGGCATGCCAGGACCTGAGCGCAGCTAGTCGGAGCCGCCTGTGTCCTCTTGACGAGCCGGTCGATCGCCTCCGTCACGGTCGAAGACGTGACGAGACAGGCGGGGACGTCAAAAGGCGCCTTCTATTCCAACCTCGAGGATCTGTGGGATGCGGTCGCGGCGGAACTGGCGGAAGGATTCGATGATGTCGCTCGGGCAAACCGACCCGCCGTCGCCGACCCGATCGAGGCGATCGCCGCCGGCTGCGCGGCCTTCATCGGCGAGGCTCAGCATAATCCTCCCTGGAGAGCGCTCATCGCTCACGGCCTGTGGGCCTTTCCGGCCGTCGCACGCGTCGCCGAGAGCGAATGAACGCAAACCTGCGGCGCGCCCAAAGTCAGGATCGTCTGGCCTCCTTTTCGGAGGAGCTCGGTTTCGATCTCGTCGTCGGCGTTGTTGTTCAGGCTATGCGCTCGCCGACTGAGGCGCGACTTTCGCCCGGCGAACGTGCCGGACGTCGTTCAGGGAATCCTGCGTGCGCCCGGCGTCAGGGCGGAAGACGCAGAACTCGCGGTGCGGCGTGCACGGGAGGTGGCGGCTGCGTCGCGAAAGCGAGAGCCCGCCTCGGTGAAAAGTCGGACCTGACAAAGATTATCGCGCCGCCGCCGCCGCGATGGTCATGGGTCGCTGTTCGCCGAGATCGAGCCGGCCTTCGACGCTGCTGACGCACACACAATTCCGTCGTGCCGTGATCGTGTCCCTTTACGTTCTGCAAAACGGGATGGAGCTCAGTCGCTTAACTTAGAAGCGTAGAACCGGTTCTGCACCGTGGTGAACGGGGGAAAGTCCTTGGGCGCCAAGGACACCCCGAGCGGATCAAATAGAACAGCGCATTCAAGACCTCGCGCGCGCAGGTCGGCTTGCGTCCTCGTCTCTTGGGCGCCGGAAGCAACGGCAAAATCAACGCGAACTCCGCCAACGGACGTTCGGCTGGATCAACCGCGCCAGACGCCTCGCCAAAGACTTCGAGGCGACCATCGAGTCCGCCCTCGAATGGCTCCTCATCGCCCTCGCCTTCCTGCTCACCCGCAGGCTCGCAAGGCTCGCAGGTCAGGAAACATGAATTCCGAGTCGGGCTCTTAGCCGGAGCCGGCGGCGTTCGACGAGTCGCCGGAGAGGCTCCGGCCCTTCAGGACGTCGAGCGGAACGGGCTCCTGACGCGAGCGAGTCGTGCGACGATGGACGCGGCGTCGCGCCTGCCGACGCCGATCGCGGCGAGCGTGCATCGGACCGCATCAGGCCGGTCGCCATCATCAAGGCGCCCTTCGCCGATCGCCGCCGCGACCTGAAGAATGATCCCAAAGACCACTTCGACGCCCAGGTCCAACGTCAATTCCGGCTGCCGCGCGTTCTCAAGCGCGTCGCGTAGGTCTCGCGAGAGCCTGACCCGGACGGTCTGCCCGATCACATGATGCGATGCCGCCATCCGCGTTGCGAGCGAAGCCCACGAGCGGTCGGACAGGGATTGCTCGAAGAAGGCGTCACAGCCGAACGCGATCCGGAGAAGCGGATCGGACATCGACAAACGCTCGGGTTGTATCAAATCGTCGAAGGTGTCGATGAGCTCGTCGGCGACGGCCGTGGCGAGCTCATCCAGATCGATGAAATGGCTGTAAAAGGTGCCCTTTGCGACCCCCGCCTCTTGAACCACTTCGTCAATCGTGACCGAGTCCCACCGCCGCTTCGAGAACAGCGCCTTCGCCGCGGCGATCAATTGCCCTCGTGTCCTTGCTCGCTTCTCCCGGCCGATTTCCGCGCGCCGCTCGCGATTGATATTCGCCATCCGCCTCAGCTCCTGGCGACCCATATACTCTATTCGGTCAAAATGACCGGTGGGTCGGAAAAGGACCGGACATGCGAACGAGCCTTTGGCGCGACCGTAATGCGCAAAGAGCGGCCCTTCGCCGATGGTCTGATGAACCGGTCAAATTGACCCTAAACGGAAGTTCCCAGTTTTCGTCGGGCCGAGTGCAGTCGATACAAACCACAACTCCAAAGATGCGCGTTCTCGGGTTTATCGGAAGGGGGTAACAACCCCACTCAGCCGGAAAGCTTAAAATGGCACAATCATGATTGTATTCGGGTGTATACAGAGCGTCATTGGCATGCGGCACAATCGTAAAGACGGTCGCGACACCGTAATCGCATCGAAGTGGATTTGCACCACCTCCTCGCCGGCCTCGCGGCGCACTGTCACCGTAAATTGCCGTTTCCGGACGGGCCGGCCCCGCCGAGACGGCGCCGGCGATCTTTCTCCCCATCGGACGATTTCAGCGCGGGCCGCACATCGTCGTGTAGTTCGGCTGAGTGATGCCGACGACGTAGAAGATCTCGAGACGGCAATTCGAGTCCGGCACCTCGGCGGTTGCGGTGGCCGGGACCGCATGCCTCACTTTGCGAATCCTCGGCGCCCCTGCGCGACTGGGATGTTGGCCATGAGCGCCAGATGAAGCGTCCTGGGCGGGCGCCGGCGTCGCGATGGCCATGAGGCAAGCTGCGGCCGGCAGCAGAAGGGCACGTACATGATTCACGGTTCCAATCCTTCTAATTGAACGACACGGTATCGAAACGAGCGCGTATTGTTAAACTGTGGCGGAATATCGGCGTTGCTCGCGCCTCCGACAAATAAAACGGCATCGTACCTTTCGGCTTTACAGCAGGCTGGCGCGGCTCTATCCAACCCAGGAAAGGCGATGGGGAGAGACGAGGCAGGATTGAGATGAGCGAAAGGCCGGCAAGAACGATGGATTCGTCGGCTCGCGGCCCCGTCCGCCCCGGTCGGCCACGGCGCGAGTTCGCGGGCGAAGTGGAGCGGCGCATCCTGGACGCGGCCACGAAGGTGTTCTTGGACCGAGGCTTCGTGGGCGCGACCATCGACGAGATCGCTGGAGAGGCGGGCACCTCAAAGCCGACGATCTATGCCCGGTTTCCCGGCAAGGACGAGCTGTTCACCGCGGTCGTTTCGCGGAAAGTCAGCGAGAACACGATCCCGGTCAGCGTTGCGGCAGCCGGTTCGACCACCGAGGAGCGTCTGAAGGCGCTGGCGGAGGTGATTCTCGAGAGGGCCCTCGGTTCCGACGCGCTCGGGTTGATGCGGGTGACGGTCGCAGAGGCGCGCCATTTCCCCGATCTGGCGAGCAGCGTCCAACGGATGGCGCGGGAGCGGGGGCGGGAGTCGATCGCCCAACTCCTGGGCGAGTTCGCCAAATCCGACGAGATGGGAGCGCTGCCGGCGTTCGCCCCCGATCACCTGCCGGTGACGGCGCGCGTCTTCGCGGACCTGATCCTCTTGCCCATGATCATGGGCGGCCTGTTCGGGGAGGACCTTGCAGCGCTGCGGTCGGAGATCGGCCCACATGTTTCGCAGTCTGTCGCGTTCTTCCTCGCCGCTTGCACATACGAAGGCGACCCGATCGGGCCAGACCCGAGCCGCGCCCCATCATGAAACCGCGGGATTACGGTGATATGAGCTCAAATCCCTTTTTGCTGGGCGGCCAACGATCTCGCGATACGGGTCATGCGTGCATAGGGATAGTCGTCAGAGGATAACCGCCAGTTTCCGGCCGGACTCTCATAGCGATGGACCCGCTGTCCAATTGGGACAGAACCACCATGCCGCGTCGTCGGGCCGGCGAGCGGTTTGAGCAGTTCGGGGATGGGGCGTTATGGAACGAAGAGTTGGGCCGGGAGTCTCCTCGGGATCGCGTACCCTCAATCGCCCGCCTAACTTCATACGGGCGCAGCCGAATCGCCGCGAAAATGTCTATCTTGCGCGCTATCCGGCCCGCGCCGTTTTAAAAGTAACCACATAGGGAGGATGGGAACGATGACTTCTCTGAGCGCGGAGTCCCACATCGACGCCCGTCACCTCGATAGCGCCCGACGCCTCTGGGCGGCTGACGCTTCGTCCGAAGCCGCACGGTTCCTTCAGCCCACGGCCGCCCGCATCGTGACCGGGGCCGGCCTCGCCGGGGGCCAGCTGCAGCAAGCCCTGCGACATCCCAGCTCGGTCGCGCGCCGCATCGTCCTGGGCCGGCTAATCCTCAGCATCATCGGGAAAAGCAGCAAGCCCCTTTGAACGGTTAGGGTTCGGGCCCCACGCCGGGCTCTGCCTCGCCGCGCCGACGAATATCCATGCTCGCAGTCGCGGCCACAGCCGCATGCAGCATCGCCCACGACGGCCGGCCAAATCGCTAACCAGCAGTGCTTCATCGGCGCTATCCTGCGTCGACTGGCCGTTGACCGTGCTCCAGATCCGGTATCCGGCTCAGGCGCTCCAGCGGTCGTGCTGAACCCTGGCGACAACCAAGGCATCTGCTACCTGCTGCTGAGCTGCCTGGCTAGGCGCGACGATGCTGCCGCGGTGAAAAAAATGACAGCCGCCTCGAATCCAACCAAGGAACCTCGTTAATGAACACTTCCGAACTCGTCGAAAAGCTGTCAGAGACGCATGGCGTCAGCAAAGTGCAAGCCAAGTCGATTGTCGACGACATCTTGAAGGACATCGTGGAGGCTGCGGCGAGCGGCGCGGAGGTGTCGCTACCGGGGTTCGGGAAGTTCAAAGTCAAAACGACGCCCGAGCGCGAAGGCCGCAATCCGGCCAGCGGTGAGAAGATCAAGATTGCGGCGTCAAAGAAACTCACATTCGCTTCGGCAAAATCGGTCAAGGACCTCCTGAACCGCTGATCCGAATGCCCGCCGAGGCGTCGCAGAATTCGGGGATAGTTCGCCGGCGCTGGAAAGTTGCGGCGAAGCCCGAACGTGTCGCGGCGCCGTTGACAGCGGGGATCCGGGCTAGGCGCGCACCGAGCATCACCGTCCGACACCAAATGGACTTCGACGCCGCGTCGCCCGGCCGAATGAGGCGGTTTCCGCGCGCCGTTCGCGTACACTTGCCGAATGCGAATCGTCACATATCGCGGGCTTCGCTCCGGCCGGTTCGCCAAACCGCTCGAACGACTGCGCGCGGCGCTCACCCGCGGCGACTTCGCAGCCGCCGGGCTCAAGAAACTCGCCCCCACGCCCTATTGGCGCGCCAAGCTCAGCGACGAGGCGCGCCTCCTGATGCAATTTGCCCCGTACAACGGCGAAACC
>NZ_JBKQOT010000124.1:0-3526 GCF_052145395.1 Roseiarcus sp. | reverse complement strand
AGCCAGACCCGGACCGTCGCCAACCTCAAACGCCGCCTCGAACGCCTCGGCTACACCGTCACCCTCGAACCAAAGGCCGCGCCCGCATGACCCGGCATCCACGCTGAAGCTATTTTCGTAGCAGCAGTTTGCGAGTACGCGAGGTTTGCGTGGACGACCGAGGCGGTGCAGGAAGCGGCGTTCGCGGGCGCGCGATGCATCGGCTTGACGCTGAACGCCTGCTCGGCGAACGGGGTCTACAGCCAGTCGAGCGCCGTCGCGTTCATCCAGTCCGAGGCGCAGAATTGGGGAATTACGATCCCTTCGGCGGACATCCAGATTGCGACCGCGACATCCTGCAACGGCGTCGCCGGGTTCTCGCAGGTCCAGGTGACCTACACGTTCCAGTCCTTCATTCCGGCATTGATCAATTTCCTCTCGACCGGAGAGGTCATCACGGGCTCGGCGTGTTTCCCCGGATAAACGGAAAACTCGGCATAGGATGGACGGGTTCGACCGGTGAGCAGTCCGCGCTCGGCGGACGCGCTCCCCTTACGGCCGTCTCACGGCGTCAGCGTGAGCAGCCGGGCCCCGGCTTTCTTCAGGTCGTCCTCGCTCCCCGTGAGCGGAATCGACTTCACGTCGTTCCACAGCGGCACGAGGTCGCGGTAATGCGGCGAGAAGATGTGGCCCGACTCGCCGGTCGTGATCATGAATCTGGACTTCTCCGGGTCGGCGAGGTCGTAGAGGCCGCGGAAGCCCGCGCCGTGGGTGCGGGCGAACGGCTTGTCCTTCCGGGTCTCGAAGCCGCCGCCGCGGTCGAGGGTGTAGAAGCCGCCGCTCGAGGGGATGCTGAGGTCGCTTGCGCGGTCGAGCAGGGGAATGTGGCTGTAGACCCTGTGCTGCAGCAGGCTCACGTGCTCGTTCCCCCAGCGCCATTGGCTCATGTCGGCGCCTTCGCGCTTGACGAGCAGCGCCAGGCCCTCGTCGAGCGCCTGTCCCAGCATCCTCTTGCAGTCCGGGTCGGGTTTGTCGGGCGCGTCGCACCACGACGGATGGTCGGTCATCAGCGCAATGAGCGTCATCGCGGCGAACGGGCCCTTGGCCCCCATGTTGAGCCCGGTCTTGTCCTCCATCAGGATGCGGTGGAGCGAGGCGAGAAACGCGGTGAAGATCAAGGGCTCGGGGCGATCCTTGTCCATCACGTCGTTCCAGCTTGCGAGCATCGCCTGGGCCTGGCGCGCGCGCTCGTCGGAGGGCGCGATCCTGGCGATGAACGGCTGCAGCGCCTTGGCCGCGAGCGACAGGCGGTCGCCCTGCATCGCCGCCGACGTCTCCAGGCTGTGCTTGTCGATCGTGTCGAAGAACTGCTGGATCCGGCGGGCGCGGAACGGCTCCTCCCAGTCCTGCCCGAAGGTCGGCTGGTGATCGTCGGCGACGTTGGCGTTGTTGGCGTTGAAGGCGAAGCCGGCGTTCGGATTGTGGAGTTGGGGGAGCTGCTCGAAGGGGATCGTCCCGACCCAGTCGTACGCCCCGGAGGCGCCGTCAGCCGGCGCAAGGCCGTCTCCGGATTTCCGCAAGGGAACGAGGCCCGGGCTGAAGAAGCCGATGTCGCCAGACGTGTCGGCGTAGACGATATTCTGCGTCGGCGCCTGAAAGAGCCGCATCGCGCTCAAGAAATCGTCCCAGCTCCTGGCCGCGTCGAGGCGCATCACCGCCTCGATCGTCGTGTCGCGGTCAGAGAGCCCGGTGAAGGCGAGCGCGATGACCTTGCCCGGCCCGGCGATGCTGGCGAGATCGTCGCCGACGTCTGAGAGCACGGGGCCGTGGCGGGTCGTCCGGATCGTCAATTTGACGTCGGCGCCGTCCTTGACGCGGATCGTCTCCTCGCGCGTCTCGAACGGCTTCGGGCCGTCGGGCGTCAGGTATTTCGAGGGATCGGTCGGGTCGATCGTCTCGATGAACAGGTCCTGGGTGTCGGTGTCGGCGGTGGTGAATCCCCAGGCGATGTGGTCGTTCTCGCCCAGCAGGACCCCGGGCGTGCCCGGCACGGAGCCGCCTTTGAGCCAGCCGTCAGGCGTGACGATCCGCGCGAGGTACCACAATATCGGCGCCCCGAGGCCGAGGTGCGGATCGTTGGCGAGGATCGGCTTGCCGGTGACGGTGCGCGAGCCCGCGACCACCCATTCGTTCGACGCCCCGCGGCCCAATCCGGTCAGCGCGCCGATCGCGTCGTCGACGCGGTCGACGCTCGCGTGCTGGTCGCCGAGCGCGGGTAGCGTGGTGATCGGGTCGCCGGGCTTCGCGCCGGGGAAGAACCAGGACACTTTGTCCGGCCCGAGCTTTTGCGTGATATGGGCGCGCAAGGCCTCCTGCTCGCGGTTCTGCGACAGCTCCAGCGCCATCAGCTTGCCCCAGATGACCGAGTCGGCCGGCTTCCACGGCTCGGGCGTGTCGCCCACGATGAAGAACTCGGGCGGCAGCGCGTCTTTGTGCGTGTCGAGGAAGGCGTTCACGCCGTCGGCGTAGGCCTGGAGGCGCTTCTGCGCTTCGGGCGACAGCGCAGAGACGCTCGCCTCCGCCTCGCGATGGAAACCGAGGGTGCGGAGGAACTTGTCGACCTTGAGGAGATCGGGACCGAAGGTCTCGGCGGCGCGCCCCTGGCCGACCAATCGGTTGACCTCCATCTGGAACAGCCGCTCGCTGGCGTGCAAATAGCCGAGCGCCCGGGCTGCGTCGTCCATGTTGGCGGCGAAGATGTGCGGAACGCCGTAGGAATCGCGCCACACGCGGACCTCCGCCGAGAGGCCCGGCAGCTTCTCGGTCCCCGAATAGCTCGGCATCGCGCGCCAGAAGAGCCACGCGCCAGCGACCGCCCCGACGATCACGAGCGTGACGACAAGGCGGAAAAGCCACTTGATCAGACGCCAGCGCACGCTGTCTTCCTCCCGACGTTGCTTTCCGCGGCGGACAATGAACCCGCACTCGCCGTCAAAGTCCATGTTTCATGTTTGAAGCGAGGTCGGGGTCGAAAAATGGCCAATCGCCGAAGTCGCAGCGCTTTCCGGGCCCGGGCCCGACCGTTTGCCCGGCGCCCCGTTGCCCGCGTTGCGAAGCGGTCCTGTCATCCCTGCGAAAGAGGGAATTCAGAGCCTTGGCGCAGGTCCCCGTCCCCTTGTCGTCAGATGGCGCCGCTCGCCGGCCTGAATGCCCGCGTTTCGCGGGCATGACAACGTTGGCGGTTACAGCGAGAACGTCACCTTGACCGGGACGTGGTCGGAGGGACGGTCCCAGCCGCGCGCCTCGCGCATCACCTCCATGCCGGTCACCGCGGGCCCGAGCGCCGGGCTCACCCAGACGTGGTCCAGGCGCCGCCCCTTGTTGGCGTTGGCCCAGTCGGGCGAGCGGTAGCTCCACCACGTGTAAAGCTTTTCCGATTCGGGCACGAACTTGCGCAGGGCGTCGACCCACGGGCCGGCCGCCTGGGCGCGCGCGAGCTTCTCGACCTCGACCGGCGTGTGGCTGACCACGCTAAGGAGCGCCTTGT
>NZ_JBKQOT010000123.1:0-4455 GCF_052145395.1 Roseiarcus sp. | reverse complement strand
ATTAACGCCGTGCTTGTTCGGCTTGAACCCGGCGTGCCGGGAGCAGCCGTCAGCGCGGAGATCGATCGCTGGAAGCACCTGTCCGCCGTGACGGAGCAAGAAGAAGAGAGATATCTTACAGTGTTCGTCATCGAGAAAATGCAGCGCCAGCTCGGTCTGTTCATGGTGATTCTGATCGTGGTCTCCGCTGTGATTATCTCGCTGATCATTTACACACTGACGATGGACAAGGCGCGTTCGATCGCCACCCTCAAGCTCGTCGGCGCGCCTGATCGGACGATTGTCGGTCTGATCGTGCAGCAGGCGCTGATCCTCGGAGTTAGCGGCTTTGCGATCGGGCTCGGCTTGATAACCGCGACCAAGGGGTATTTCCCGCGGCGCGTTCTGCTTGAGCCGCACGACGTCGCGATTCTCTTCATCATCGTGATCGTGGTTTGCCTGCTGGCGTCGACGCTCGGCGTCCGCGTCGCGGTGAAAGTGGATCCCGCCAAAGCTCTGATGGGCTAGCGCGATGGCCAGCCCGGATAATTCGCTGCCGCTTGTCGAGCTGCGGGACGTCTCGAAACGATATGGCGAAGGCGCGGAGCGCGTCGATGCGCTCGTCAATGTCACGATGTCCGTGTTTCCCGGCGAAGTGGTCGGTATGCTCGGCCCGAGCGGATCAGGCAAGAGCACGCTCCTCAATCTCGTCGGCTGCGTAACCGAACCGACGAGCGGATGGCTGCAGCTGGATGGAGAGGTCGTCTACGATCAGCGTTGGCTGCGCCGCGACCTCCGGCGTCTGCGGCTCGAAAAGATCGGCTTCATTTTCCAGACCCACAATCTCCTGCCCTTCCTGAACAGCATCGAAAATGTAGCCGAGGTTATGGAGTTGCGTGGCGTAAAGCCGCGCGGCGCCCGCACGGAAGCGGAGGCGTTGCTGAATTATCTCGATGTCGGGAACCGCAAGCTGGCGATGCCCGCCCAACTCTCCGGCGGCGAAGCGCAACGGGTGGCGATCGCGCGCGCTTTGGCGAATCGGCCGCGCATCATCTTGGCCGATGAACCAACCGCAGCGCTCGACTCGCAACGCGCGGGCGTTGTGATGGACTTGCTGAGACGCGTCGCAACCGACCGCGGAGGCGCGATCCTGGTCGTCACGCACGACGAGAAAATCTTCAATCGCTTCGATCGAATCTTCCATCTTCGCGACGGCCGCCTCGAAGGGATTGAGCAGACCAAGGCGAGCGAGCCTCGATCCGTCGTAGTCCCGGAGCCGACTTGACGTTAAGACAAGCGCCCTGACGCCGGCAGCGCGTTTGGTGGCGTAGACGCTTTGCCAACGAGCTTGTCGTCGGTCGCGTCATTGCCCTTCCCTGACTTTGGGCATGCAAATGCTCCGCTCATGGCGAGTTCAATCACCAAATGCTCACCCGTGCGGATTCTCGCCCCGGGCGATCATCAGGTGGTGCATCTGATGATGCATGCCGAGGGTCAGGACGCCGAGGAAGCCGAGCCCGCGCAATTTGTCGAGGTCCTTGGTCGGCGGATGGACCGTCAACGAGGCCCCCCCTCGATTTCGGCCGCTTCGAATTGCCATCCGTCGACGCCGTTCATCGTGGCCGCGTGGGCCGTCGTCATGCGCCGAATGGAGTCGCGAACCGGGCCCTCGCCAGTGACGTCGAAGCGTATGCCGCCGTCGATCGGCTCGTTCTTCACATTCGCGGCGAGGGTGACGTTGTTCATGTCGATAAGGTGTTGCCGAAGCGCGTCGATATTGACCTTGGACCAGTCGGTCTTGGGGTCAGCGGCGAGAATTTCGACGATCTCCTGAATCGCGGCGAACGCACCTTGCCCTGGCTGAGTGGCGACAGCTCCGCCGAGCTGCTGCCCGTCCATCATATGCCGCCCGCGCATCATTTGTTCGTGCATCATGTGCTCGCCCGGCGTCGTCATGGGGTGCCCATGCATCATACGATGGGCGGCTCCCATGTCGGCGGGAGGCCCGACATTCGTCTGCGCGAAGGCGGCGGCGGGTGCGAGGCAAGCGATCACAGCAAGAGCACGCATCATGGGAATCTCCTTCATTAGAGATTTCTTGCCATCTGTTTGCTGTCTCAGACATGATGACGATCATGTCCACGAAACTTAATTCGCTGCTTCAGGGATTGAAAGGCCATGAATGCGAGTTCGCCGCCGGCGCGTCGGTTTTTCACATTGGCGACCCAGTCCGTGTTGTCCACTTCGTGCGCCGGGGAAGCATTCATCTGGTGCGGCACCAGGAGGACGGCGCGCCTCTGATCCTGCAACGCGCTCGGGCAGATTCGATCCTCGCGGAGGCCTCGGTCTACTCGGATCGCTACCATTGCGACGCCCGCGCCGAAAGCGAAGCGGTGACATGGGCGGTTGCGCGAACGGACTTGTGCCGCCGCCTCGAAGCAAGACCGGAAGCCTCTCAGGTGTGGGCGCGTCATCTCGCGCAGGAGGTCCAGCACGCGCGGCTCAACGCGGAAATCCTCTCTCTTAAGACCGTCGAGGCTCGGCTCAATGCGTGGATGACGTTGAATGGCGCTCTGCCCGGGAAAGGGCAGTGGCGCCGGATCGCCGAAGAGATCGGCGTCAGTTCGGAGGCTCTCTATCGGGAGTTAGCGAAGCGCCGATTGCCGTGAAGCCGCTGGGTGCGACAGCGTGCGGGCGTGTCCTCGGCAGCCCCAGAGCGTCACCACAAAGTACAGAATTTCTGCAGACCGTGCCGAAGCTCCGCGAGTTCGGCAATTGAGTGGCGCGCGGAGCGAGCGGCGTCGAAATATGGGCTATTTCGGCTTCATCGGTGTGTTTCGGCTTCGAAAATTGACCCCTCGGTTAGGAATCCGAATCGGCAACGAACATAGCGACTTACAAAGCGCAAGGTGGGGTCAGTGTTAGACGCCGATTGGCGCTCAAACGCCGCGCCGATTCACATGCCGATCGCCCATTCGACGAAATTCCCGCAGGGACAGGGCGGGCTCATGGATCAGGACGCAATCGACATCGCGGACTATTTCACACATCAACCGCGACCTGATTTCCCCGATAAGGTCAACGATTGGCCGAAAGGGGGAAGGCCGAAGGACGCACGATATTGAAAGCCGGGGCCGGCGGGGGCTCGCGCGGACATCCGGACGCGTTGTCGCAAGCGTCGAAGAATGGCGCAGTGACGGTTGACATATTCTAACATTCAAATCTAAGATCGATATCTAGAGCCGCGCTCGATGAGCGGTCCGACGACCTCGGGAGGAAACCAAATGGCTGACATTGTGATCATGGGCGCCGGCCTTAGCGGCGTGATCATGGCCTATGAGATGAAGGACCAGATGCGGCGTGAGGACAGGCTCACCGTCGTCACCAAGGATCCCCTCTATCACTTCGTGCCGTCGAACCCTTGGATCCCCGTCGGGTGGCGAAAGCGCGAATCCGTGCAGGTCGATCTGGCGCCGACCTTCGCCAAGCGCGGCGTCGCCTTCAAGCCGAGCCCGGTGACGAAGCTCTCCCCGAAGGACAACGCGCTGGAGACGGCCGACGGGTCGACGCTCCGTTACGATTACCTCATCATTGCGACCGGTCCCGAACTCGCCTTCGACGAGATCGAGGGCCTGGGTCCCGACGGCTTCACCACATCGATCTGCCATATCGACCACGCCGAGAAGGCGGCGACCAAGTTCGAGGCCTTCTGCAGGAATCCCGGCCCCGTGGTGATCGGCGCAGCGCAGGGCGCCTCGTGCTTCGGTCCAGCCTATGAGTTCATGTTCATCCTCGAGACGGAGCTGCGTCGCCGCAAGATCCGCGACCGCGTGCCGATCACCTTCGTGACGGCCGAGCCCTATATCGGCCATCTCGGCCTCGACGGCGTCGGCGACACCAAGGGCCTGCTCGAAAGCGAGCTGCGCGACCATCACATCAAGTGGATCACCAGCGCGCGGATCAAGAAGGTCGAAGACGGCAAGATGACCGTCGAGGAGGTCGGCGACGACGGTGCCGTCAAAGCGACCAAAGAGCTGCCGTTCAGCTTCTCGATGATCCTGCCGGCGTTCCGCGGCATCGCGCCGCTGCGCGGCATCGAAGGCCTCGTCAATCCCCGCGGCTTCGTGCTCGTTGACAAGCACCAGCAGAGCCCGGCCTTCCCCAATATCTTTTCGGTCGGCGTCTGCGTGGCGATTCCGCCGACCGGCCCGACGCCCGTGCCCTGCGGAGTGCCGAAGACCGGCTTCATGATCGAATCGATGGTGACGGCGACCGCGCGCAACATCGGCCAGATCCTGCGCAGCGGGAAGCCGGCCTTCCAGCCGACGTGGAACGCCATCTGCCTCGCGGACTTCGGCGACAGCGGCATCGCCTTCGTCGCCCAGCCTCAGATCCCGCCCCGCAACGTCAACTGGTCGTCGTCGGGCAAATGGGTCCACGTGGCGAAAATCGGCTTCGAGAAATATTTCCTGCGCA